>CAXMRK010000168.1:0-4059 GCA_964195815.1 uncultured Acidimicrobiia bacterium
CTTCACATATAGCGTCGTTGTTTTCACTAAGCATTTTGCCTAATGCGCGAAGGTCCCGCTTTCTTTGCTGAAAATCTGGTACCGGATTATCAAAATAAGCTTGCCGCTGTTTGTCGAGACAGCCGGTAAGTTCATTAGTGATTTCATCAAGATAGTCATTCTGAAGGTCGTGTACTTCGGCACTCATAGTTCGATCCTCGTAAAGCGATCTTTAGAGTATAAATTCCAATCAGCTGAATTGATAGAATAACCGCAAAAACAGAGGATTTTAAGCAATATAAGCCTGATAATCGATATCATACAAGCTGGCATTTATAGTCATTTGGAGAAATCTGCTAATATTCTGGATGTGGAGGGCTATAACGACTAAAAAGTTATCAGCTAAATAGAGGTCCGTATGCAGCCATTGTTGCTCATATTTTTAACTAAAATATAGAAATTACTGTTTTAGTGACTTAAAAAAATAATTTTAATGTAACGGTCAGTGGGGAGTTTATCGTGGAAAAAATTTATGTTTTCATTTTAATTGTGTTGTGTTTTATCTATCCACAGCCTGGCTGGGCTCAGTTGAATCCACCGCCTTCAGGTCAGTTAGCTTCATTTCCAATAAATCCATTACCGTCAGGAGCTCGATGTATGAGTATGGGGAATGCTTGTACTGCAATTGCTGATGACATTGATATGTTAATGGAAAATCCTGCTGCTGTTGCCGGATTGGATAAACCCAGGGTCAATATTCAGTTGCGGTCCGGAATACTAGAAACGACATATCTTGATCAGGAAGCACTCAATTCCCAGCACCTGGGTAGTCGGCCGGGACAGATATATAAGCCCTTGAAAGACAAGCCAACTGACATTTCTTTTTTTGCTATCAGCAAACCTTTTGAAACATGGACTCTATCTGCTTATTTTCAAAAAACACTGGGATTTGATGGCGATGTAGATATTGAAACTATCCTGGACCAAACAAATGATTTTCAATTTACAAATCTAAATTCATTTTCTGCCTCCTATGAGCAGTTGGGTTTGAGTGCAGCTTTCAAATTCTTAGATGTCTGGGCAGTCGGTATTTCAGTGATGACAGCTGAACTTGATATCAATTCTTGGGATACCTGGGAGCTCAGCAGCATTTCTGGTCAGCCAATACTTGCAAGCAATTACAGTGCCGCTGGATTCGGGAATAATCTGATGGATAGCTCTAGTGATATTTTGCTGCAATTTGGCCTGCTGTATAAGCCTGCCGGAAAATTCTCAGCCGGTCTAAACTTTCGTCAGGGAGGAGACTTCGATTTCAACAGTGAGGCTCAGCAGTATTTTATTCAAAATGAAGTCACTGATGACCTGACGACTTCTGCCAATAGCAAAATTGCACTGGCCGATTCATTATCTGTTGGCATAGGTTGGCAGTTTAATAATTCAATGCAGATGAGTTTGGATATAGAGCACCTAACACATTCGGATTTACCGGCGACACGCATTAATACGCTTGGTTTGAATTTGCCAGTGAGCCATCTGACAGAAGCCATTGATGATACATTTTCTTATAAAATTGGCTTTGAAAAGAAATTTACAGGCAGAGATTCTTCCACCAATCAATATGCAATACGCTTGGGAATTACTACCGAAGATGACCACGATGGTGTCCGCATCATTGAAGGTTATGACACCCAATTTAGTGCTGGTTTTGGTGCAATCTTTGGGAGCAGGCAGCAGTACAAAATGGATTTGGGAATTCGCGGAGGTGATGAAGAAATATTATTGCTTGTGTCTTTGAACTATCTGTTGCATTAACGTTTTATCCAGGTTATTAATTCATTGATGAGTTAATCGCCGGAGATTGTATAGTTATACAAAAGCTTGCCATAATGCGCCTTTACTGTTCTTCTACTGCCATAGGCATAACAATTCAGTATTTCGAGTGAACTGGCAACTATTAAATAAAACTACAGCTGTTGTTCTTCTAACGATAGTAATGGTATTTCAGCAGGTCAGCCTGGTATTTGCTGCCGAGTCGAAAATCAGTACACAAAGTGATGCTGACTTTGTGGAAACTGATAAAAAAGAACTTCCAAAACTCGAAGTAATCGCACAACGGAATCAATTTAATCAATCAATCAACAGTAGTCTCAGCGAGATTGCTGCTGCCACTGTTCAGCTAGAGTCACCATCTCATCCTAACCAGATATTCGATCGAGTTCCGGGTGTTTGGATTACCCGCGGGTCCGGACAGGAGCATCTAAGCGCTATTCGTTCTCCGGTTTTCACCGGTGCAGGCGCTTGCGGTGGTTTTATGGTGTTAGAGGATCAGGTGCCGACAAGACCTTCCGGGTTTTGCAATATCAATCAACTTTTTGAGGTCAATATTTCACAGGCGAGTACTATTGATGTGTTGCGTGGTCCAGGGACAGTCATCTATGGGGCTAATGCGCTACATGGTGCGATTAATATTAATACGCCCGGGCCTGCTCCAAATCCATTTGCAGAATATTCTTTTAGCATTGGCAAGAATGACTATTATCGTAGCCAAATTGCTTTATCCAGTGACAAAATGGCTTTGCAGGCGAGTTACACCGATGCTGGAAGCTTTAGAAATGATGAAGACTATCTGCATTCCCAGTTTAATTATCAGATTGTGCATGCAGTTGGCAACGCAAGCGGGCGAACATCACTTGCCTATGTGGATTTGGCCCAGGATACAGCCGGCTTTATTCTTGGTAAAGATTCTTATAAACAAACCCAATTGCGGCTGCAGAATCTGAATCCAGATGCTTATCGCAAAGGGAATGCACTGCGTCTGTCCAGTCGTTGGGATTGGCTCACTGATGATGACTATTCAGTTGAACTGATTCCTTATGCCCGCAGTAGTCAGATGGAGTTCCTTCAGCATTTTCTTCCGGGAACCCCATTGGAAAAAAATGGACAGGAATCAATGGGTCTATTAATGAGTTGGTCAAATAATTCAGCCCTCAGCGCCGGTTTTGAACTGGAATGGGCGCAGGGTTGGTTGACTGAATACCAGGAGAATACAATTGAGGATGGTTCGTTATTTTTACGCGAGACTCGTCCGCAAGGCTTTCACTACAACTATGAAGTTGAAGCCAGTACAGTAGCAGCCTGGTTTCAGTGGCAGCATCAATTCAACGCACAGCTTGGGCTGAATGCCGGATTTCGCGCAGAGTATATCCATTATGATTATGACAATAAGATGCTGAATGGAAATTCCCGAGATGATGGCAGCTTATGTCAGTTCGGCGGTTGTTTGTATACGCGACCAGACGATCGCAGCGACGAATTTAGCGCCTTATCTCCCGAGTTAGGAATGAGCTATCAATTGAATCCTCGCAATTATTTGTATGCGCGTGTTAGTAGAGGCTATCGTGCACCCCAGGCTACAGAACTCTACCGTCTACAAAAGGGACAGCTTGTTGCTGACCTGAATGCAGAAACCCTGAACTCGATTGAATTTGGTTTACATGGCTACACTGATGCTCTCGATTATGAACTGGTTATTTATGCTATGCGCAAAAATAATTTTATTTTTCGTGATGGCAACGGATTTAATATCAGTGATGGAAAAACCAAACACAAAGGCATTGAAGGTCAGCTGGGTTGGCAGCTAGCGGATGAATTATCGATAAGCAGTAATTTTTCCTGGGCTCAACACGACTATGCTTTTAACCGTGATCTAGGAGCCGCAGGAACACTTCAGGCAGGCAATGAAATTGATTCTGCGCCACCATTGTTAGCTGCACTACAATTTAAGTGGCAGGGTAACAGCAGGGGCGCTGAGGCTGAGTGGGTTTATCAAGGTAATTACTATTTGGATGCTGCAAATGAGCATAGCTATAGCGGGCATAGACTGCTTAATCTGAAAGGCTGGTTAGCTTTTAGTAAAGACAGATATTCTTTATCTCTACAGATTAATAATCTGCTCAATAAACGCTATGCAGAACGGGCTGATTTTGCTTTCGGTAATTATCGATATTTCCCTGGAAATAGCAGGTGGTTTAGCTTACAGTTGAAATATCGGTATTAGATTTAAAGGCAGTTACTCTTAAT
>CAXMRK010000169.1:0-5133 GCA_964195815.1 uncultured Acidimicrobiia bacterium
TTCTCCGGTGTTAGCTGGTGGCGTAGCGAGCGTCTGACTACTGTGATTATTCCGAGGGAAGGGGATATCGCTATCGTGACACCGTTTTTTGAAGAACCCAGTGTGCGTGAATCAATGACTTTCGGTGAGGATGTGCGTGCCTGGCACGAACATGAGAATCCGTTTGCGCAGATTGTGGGCATCTTAAAAGACCGTAAAATAAATTCTGGTCAAATTGGATTGGAAGGAACCGTGCGCCAGTTTGTTGCCACCGGACTGGCGGCAGCAGCCCCAGACTTTGAAATTATAAGTGCCCAGCCCATTACCCAGGGCTGTCGTATGTTTAAATCAACGAGCGAAATTGCGTTGATGAAAAAGGCCAATGAGGTCACCTTAAGCGCTTATCAGCAAGTCTATAGAAAGCTGGAGTTGGGAATGGAGCCCGCTGATGTAAAGGCTCTGATGCGGACTGCTCAGTCACAGCTAGGTGGTACAGATATCTGGGGCCTTGCTTTGTTTGGTGTTGCTAGTGCATATCCTCATGGGACTGGGCAAAAACAGAAAATTGAAGCCGGGCAGATTGTATTAATGGATTGTGGTTGTTCAGTGCACGGGTATAAGTCTGATATTTCCAGAACGTTTGTATTTGGAGAACCAACTAAGAAGCAGCGTAATGTTTGGGATACTGTTCGCAAAGGTCAACAGATAGCATTTGAGACAGCACAAATTGGCACAGCTGCCGGTAAAGTTGATGATGCAGTTAGAAACTATTATGAATCTTTAGGTTGGGGGCCTGGTTATCAAGTGCCGGGCTTAAGCCACCGAACCGGCCATGGAATCGGAATGGATGGCCATGAGAGTGTTAATTTTGTTCATGGCGAGCAAACTTTATTAGCCCCGGGAATGTGTTTTTCCAATGAGCCGGGGCTGTATGACTATAGTGCCTTTGGTGTGCGTCTAGAAGATTGTCTGTATATGACAGACAAGGGCCCAGCCTGGTTTACGGTGCCACCCGATAGTCTGGATGAACCCATTGGCCGTATGGGTTAATCCTTTTTGCTGGACAACAGCGACTAGACAATAGCTTCAGCTACTGAGTAATCAGGTGAGCCGGATTGGAAGTTTTAAGGCGCTAAACGTTCAGACGACCAGATGTTTTCTTCCTGCGTAAAGCGGAAGCGGTCGTGCAGTCGGTTTTCTCGGCCCTGCCAGAATTCGATAGTTTGCGGCACGATACGATAACCACCCCAGAAATCGGGTAAGGGGATTTCCTGCTGTTTAAATTTGGTTTTTATAGCTTGAAATTGAGCTTCTAGCAAAGAGCGCGAGGATATTGCCCGGCTTTGGTGCGAGCACCAGGCGCCCAACTGACTGCCACGGGGGCGCGAGCTGAAATATTTGATTGATTCGGCCGACGATATTTTTTCTGCAATACCTTCGATTTTTACCTGGCGGTCAAATTCCAGCCAGTGAAATAATGCCGCTACCTTGGGATTATTACTGATATCACGAGCTTTGTGGCTGGCATAATTAGTGAAAAAAACAAAACCCTCTTGATCAAAAAGCTTGAGTAAAACAGTGCGTAATGCGGGTTGGCCATCTGAGTTTACCGTTGCCAGACTGAATGCATTAGGGGTTTCCAATTGAGCATCACTGGCTTGCTTAAACCACAATTCAAACTGTTCGAATGGGTTTGAATAAAGGTCTGCTTTGTTGAGTCCAGCAAAGGTATATTCGCGGCGTAGGGCACTTATATCCATTTACGATAATTCCAATACAAACATAAAATTGTGAAGCGACCACATGGGTCGAGAATAATTAGTGGAATTACACCACAGGTTTCAGATTAATAGCACCCCGCTTCTATTTCGAAATACCAGAAGCTAATGATCATAACCTTGCATAAATTATACTCTCGGCGAGACAGAGATTGAACTCCAGTCTACCTTAATCCTGATACGCAGGATTAAGCCTGGTAATCAAACAATAAATGCTTTGCAGTGGGCAGTTTTCCAATTATCAGCTTATGATCACGTTCAGATTATTAAAGATTGCTTGTTTTGGAAATTAATCAAGTAGAATTTCGCGTAATAACTGCATTCCCTCACCACCGCCTTTTTCTATGCAGTGCATATGAGGTTGATTGGCAATATCTGGAATATTTGGATCAATAATGAATTTCGGAACATCCTTGGCTGTAAAATGTATCAGGCTTGCCGCTGGATAAACTTTTAATGAAGTCCCGATGACGACAAATATATCGGCATTTTTAACTTCAGTTATTGCAGTATCCAACAGTGGTACATCTTCGCCAAACCAGACTATATTTGGACGCAACTGTGAACCATGTTCACACAGGTCGCCAGTTTTCAGCTCCCAACCATCGATGTCATAAATTTTTTCAGGGTGGCTAGTACTGCGAGATTTGAATAGCTCGCCGTGCAGATGAATTACCTGGCTGGAACCGGCCTGTTCATGCAGATTGTCCACATTCTGTGTCACCACCGTGATATCGAAGTGTTGTTCTAATTCAGCAATAATGTGATGGCCGCGGTTTGGCTTTGCAGTGAGTGCCTGTTTGCGGCGTTGGTTATAAAATTCCAGCACCAACTCCTGATTTTTTCTCCAGCCAGTCGGGGAGGCGACTTGCATGACATCATGTCCTTCCCAGAGTCCATTTGCATCGCGAAAAGTTTGAATTCCACTTTCGGCGCTAATCCCGGCACCGGACAATATAACCAGTTTTATCATCAGTAATCCTTAATTCAGGTATTTGACAGGTTTAGTTTGTTGAGTAATATCCGCATCCTCAGCTGCGGTGCTTACAGATGGCGTCTACTTCTTGCGATTACGTGCCCGGCGCAACTCCCGTGGGTGCACTACCTGCCGTAATTTGTCGAATAGATGGGTAAGCGCACGCCATGGATGGCGCATTGGCATACGTGGTCCTGCATAACGCATAACCTGACGAACATGTTCGCGTTGCTGCTTTTTATAACAATGGATAGGGCAGTTAGCACAGGTTGGTTTAGCCTGTCCGTAAGGGCATTTGGCAAGGCGCTCTTCAGAGTAGCGCATTAATTCAGCACATTCGCCGCATAAACCATGATGTTTGCCATGATGATCCTGGCAATAAATGCCTGTCATGCAAACCAGTGTTCTATGTTCGCTTTTCAGTCTGCCGGTCAATTTACCCATGCGTTAAATTATACTGACTACAAGCGAATATCGCCCTGATCGGGATCAGATTTTATTTATTCAATTAGCATCGGGTGACCTGCCTGATGGCCTATATGCACTGGAATCAGGGAGTCTCAGTGGTCATCGGGTTTTTCAGATCAGGAGTCCATTCCTGGAGTGAACCCATATACACAGCCACATCTTTAAAGCCGAGTCTATGTAAGCTGAAAGCGACTGATGAAGCCGCAACCCCGCCACCACAATAAGTGATGACACGATTATCACGGCTACTCTCAAACATCATATCAAGCTCATCGTTTGACTTGTAAAGACCTGCCTCATCGAGCAGATCCGAAGAGGGCATATTCACAGCACCTGGGATGTGGCCAGGCCGGTCATACATCACCATCTCGCCACGATAGTGGATTTCAGGCATGGCATCGACAAGACTGACTTTCTGCTTGCCTATTGCAGCAAACACTTCATCATGGTCAGCGATTAATTCTGCCTTTGGAGATACGATAAAACGTCTTGCGGGCCGATTGCCTGGCTCAGTTGAAAGTGGATAGCCAGCATTTACCCAGGCTTGCATGCCACCATCCAGTATGGCTACCTGGTCAAAACCTGCCCAACGCAACATCCACCAGACGCGTGCGGACCAGGATTGTTGGCTGGCAGAATAGAGTACAACTTTTGAATCATTACTCACACCAAGTGCCCCCATTTCAAGACTAAATTGCTGTGCAGATGGCATTACGAAATCAAAAGGGCTGTTGTTGTCTGAAAGTTTACCCATCAGGTCAGCAAAACCAGCCGATGGTATATGTCCAGTAAGGTAACTGCTATTACCACTCACGCTTTCAAAGCCGCCTTTACCATCAGGCTGCACAAGCACAGTACAGTCGAGTAGCACCAGATCTGGATCATCAATATGCTCACTCAGCCATTCAGCAGAGACTAGTGAATCCATTGCGGGCTGTGTATCCGTGTGCACATTAGTAGCACTACAGGCGCTAATGCATACAGCGAGCACTAGCGAGCTAACTAAAAATATTGAACGTTTTAAAATTTGCATGCTTACTCCTGATGACAAGGAATGATGAATGATCTTCAATAATACTATCGGCAATGGTTTAAAAAAATCAGAACTTTGCTATTTGGAAAGCAAAAGACAATTTTCTCGCTCTCTTCAGTATAGGTTAAAATAAGCATAGATAAACTGTTCTCTGGTATTAGGTATAAAGGGCAATACATGTCGTTTACGCACAAAATATTACTGTTTGTCAGCTAGTTGATGCAGTCTTTTTTCATTCCTATGCACCGCACCCATCAGCGTGAGTTATATTATGCTGATAAACATGCCAGTTACCCACCAGAGATTGAACGTTATCAAAATAAAGACTTCTCATTTAAGCTTTAGGAACACATTATGAAAGACATTTTAGTACCGGTATCTCCAGGTGAAATGCTCGATAAAATTACTATTCTAGAAATCAAATCTGAGCGTATTGATGATCCACAAAAAGTTGCCAATGTACGCCACGAGCTGGATTTATTAATTAAAGTATGGGATACGGCTGTGGTTAATGATGCTACGGTGGCAGCACTAAAGGCTCGAATGAAGTCCATCAATGAAGATCTCTGGGAGATAGAGGATGACATCAGAGATCAGGAAAAAGCTAAAAACTTTGGTGAGCGTTTTGTTGAATTAGCGCGAGCAGTGTATGTCACTAATGACCAGCGTGCTGAGGCAAAGAAAGAGCTCAATCTTTATTTAGGTTCAGATATTGTTGAAGAAAAATCTTATCAGGATTATCTTTAGGCAGGGAAGCTGAAGTTAAAAAAAACCGGCTAATAGCCGGTTTTTGAATATGCAGAATAGGAAAGTAATTCAGTCTATTTATGTTCTGGTTTCTCTGAACTGCTCTTCGACTTACTTGCACGACGACACACTTTATCTGTGCGATTGCTGCC
>CAXMRK010000170.1:0-11471 GCA_964195815.1 uncultured Acidimicrobiia bacterium
TCGCCATCATCATCATTCATCAGCATGGGTATTGGAGCCGCAGTATTAAGAATCTCGACTGTATCTGCCAGAATCTCAACCTTACCGGTGGCCATATTCTTGTTCCACTGATGTTCCGGGCGAATTCGTACTTTGCCACTAATCCTGACACAAAATTCATTTCTCAGCTGGGAGGCCGTATCAAAAGCGGCTTGATTATCAGGATCCACAACCACTTGTATGATGCCTTTGTAATCCCGCAAACTGATAAATACCAGGCCACCCAAATCACGGGCTCGGTCTACCCAACCACATAACACTACAGATTGATCGGCAAGTTGTTCGGTGACTTCACCGCAAAGATGGCTACGCATGGAATGCTCCGGGATACTAACTATTAAAGATTAATGATAAAGCTGGAATTAGGGCGTAAATTATACCGAATATAGGATAAACACACCATCATGCCTTAGTTTGGACAGTACAAACTCCTGGCTCCCTACTCAGTTTTTTTGGTTACAGTTTTATCTGTAGATTTAGTTTTGGTCTCAGGCTTTGCAGTTGAAGCATCGGCCAGGTTCTTTTTATTGCCAGTCTTAAAATCAGTCTCGTACCAGCCGCTGCCTTTTAAACGAAACCCCGCAGCAGATATCAGTTTTTGGAGCTCTGCCTGACCACAATCTGGACAATCAAGCAGTGGCTCATCTGCCATTTTCTGTAGTTTGTCAAATTTGTGACCGCACTGCTGACATTGGTATTCATAAATTGGCATAAAAAATTCCTGTTATTTCCTAATTCATCAGAAAATTGGGGCGCAAAAGCCACTTTCCAAGTCCTGAATTCATAGGATTCTGATATGCTATGAGATTATCCCATTGATTGACTCTATTAACATCAGGAATACCTTATGAAACAGATTATTCGTCTTTTAATCAGTGCCAGTTCAGTTGTCTTACTGTTTTCGGTTATTGGCTGTAAACCTGCCGAAAAAACTGAAATAGTAACAACTCAAGAGGCTGTACCAGAAGCCGTTGTCGAAACTAGTAGTACAGAAACTGAAGCTGTAAATCCACGCTTTAATATCTATACTCCAGTTAAGTTAACTGCTGACCTCAGCAGTTTGACCGATAATCAGAAACAGATGCTACCGCTACTAATTAAAGCGGCTCGAATCATGGATAACCTTTTCTGGGAACAGGCTTATGGTCCAAAGGGCCCTTTGCTTAAATCCATTGAAGATAAAACAACTCGAAAATTTGCCAAGCTAAACTATGGCCCCTGGGATCGCCTGGATGCTAACAAGCCTTTTATCGAAGGTGTGTCTGCAAAACCAGCTGGCGCAACCTTCTATCCTGAAGATATGACCAAGGAAGAGTTTGAAGCCTGGGATCAACCTGGTAAAGATGGTTTATATTCCTATGTGGTGCGCGATACCGATGGTGAATTACAACTCATTCCTTATTCAGTGAAGTTTGCAAAACCACTGGCACGTGCAGCGAAACTCCTGCGTAAGGCATCTGAATTAGCTGAAGATAAAGAATTCGCTAACTATCTTAATCTGCGCGCCGAAGCTTTTGTTACCGATAATTACCAACCCTCGGATATGGCCTGGATGGATATGAAAAACAATCCAATCGAGCTAGTCATCGGACCGATTGAATCCTATGAAGATCAGCTTTTTGGCTCACGTGCTTCGTTTGAAGCCTATGTGTTAATTAAGGATATGGCCTGGAGTGAAAAACTAGCCCGCTTTGCCCAGTTTTTACCTGAATTGCAAAAAGGTTTACCTGTTGATGAGAAATACAAACAGGAAACCCCGGGTTCAGATTCAGATTTGAACGCATATGATGCTATTTATTATGCCGGCGACTGTAATGCAGGAAGTAAAACTATTGCTATCAACTTGCCAAATGATGAAGAAGTACAGCTCGCCAAAGGCACTCGCAGGTTACAACTGAAAAACACTATGCGGGCTAAATTCGATAAGATTCTGACACCTATCGCAGACCAGCTAATCGCAGATGAGCAACGCTCGCACATTACATTTGACGCATTTTTCGCCAACACCATGTTCCATGAAGTTGCACATGGTCTGGGGATCAAAAACGTGCTCGATGGCAGCACTACTGTACGTCAGGCAATGCAGGAAAACGCCTCTGCTTTGGAAGAAGGCAAAGCTGACATTCTCGGTTTATACATGATCCAGAAATTACGCGAAAAAGGTGAGATTAGTGAAGGTGAACTAATGGATAATTATGTCACCTTTATGGCTAGTATCTTCCGCTCAATCCGCTTCGGTGCCAGCAGTGCTCACGGCCGTGCCAATATGATTCGATTTAACTTCTTTAGTGATATGAATGCATTTGCACGCGATGAGGCCAGCGGCAAATACAAAGTAAATGTTGAGAACTTTGAAACAGCTGTTGAAGCGCTAACTAATACCTTGTTAACTTTACAGGGTGACGGTGATTATGCAGGCGCTACAAAACTGGTTGCGGATATGGGCAACATCAAACCAACTCTGGAAGGTGATCTAAAACGTCTTGCAGATGCCAGTATTCCGGTTGATATCTTTTTCAGACAGGGATTAAAGGTTCTGGGTTTACAAGATCCACAAACCGAAAAAGCTAAATAATACAGATCCACTGCAGCGAAAGGGCGGGCTTATAGCCCGCCCTTTTTTTACTAATTTAGCTTTCTAAACTGCACTGATTGCTATACGTTTAATCAACAATTTCACCCTGAATAGCCTTATCGAATACTAATTCGCCACCAACAACATCTACTTCGATAACATCACCCGTTTCATATTCGCCCGCCAGTAACTTCTCTGCCAATAAATTTTCAAGCAGATTCTGTATTGCTCGTTTCAATGGACGCGCTCCATAAACCGGGTCAAAACCAACATTACCCAGTAAATCAAGGGCTCCATCACTCACTTGCAAGATCAGATCTCGACTAGCAAGGCGTGCTGAAAGACTATTGATCTGAATAGCTGCAATCTGTCGAATTTGTTGTTTAGTCAGTGGGTGGAAGACAACAATCTCATCCACTCTATTGATAAATTCGGGTCGGAAATGATGACCCACTTCATCCATAACAGCGGATTTCATTTCAGCATATGTTGAATCCTGCATTTCCTGAATTCGGTCAGAACCCAGATTTGATGTCATTACAATAACGGTATTACGGAAATCAACCGTGCGCCCCTGGCCATCGGTCAAGCGGCCGTCATCCAGCACTTGTAAAAGTATATTGAAGACATCCGGATGTGCTTTTTCAACCTCATCCAGCAGAATCACAGAGTATGGTCTGCGCCGAACTGCTTCGGTTATATAACCGCCTTCTTCATAGCCTACATACCCAGGAGGCGCACCAATGAGTCTCGCTACAGAGTGTTTTTCCATAAACTCAGACATATCAATGCGCACAATTGCTTCTTCGGTATCAAACAGGAAGTGCGCAAGTGATTTACACAACTCGGTCTTGCCTACACCGGTTGGCCCCAGGAACAAAAATGAACCGTTGGGTCTATTCGGATCTGACAATCCGGCTCGCGATCGACGAATGGCATTTGAGACAGCAATGACTGCTTCGTCCTGGCCGATGACTCGTGCATGCAGCTCTGTTTCCATGCGTAACAGTTTTTCACGCTCACCTTCCATCATCTTGCTGACAGGAATACCTGTCCAGTTAGCCACCACCTCAGCAATTTCATTTTCAGTGACCTCATTACGTAACAATGTGAACTCAGTCTGCTGATGGGATTCTACTTCGAGCAATTGTTTTTCCAGCTCGGGAATTCTGCCGTATTGCAATTCTGACATCCGCGCGAGATCACCAGCACGCTGTGCAGTATCAAAAGCGGCCCGAGCGCGTTCCAGTTCTTCTTTGATATGAGTAGATCCCTGTACCGCAGCTTTCTCAGATTTCCAGATTTCATTTAGATCTGCAAATTCTTTTTCCAACTCAGAAATCTGCAGTTCCAGCTCAGCTAAACGCTTCCGAGTAGCATCATCAGTTTCTTTCTTTAAAGCCTCACGTTGAATTTTTTGCTGGATTAGGCGCCGCTCTAAACGGTCCAGAGCCTCGGGCTTGGAATCAATTTCCATACGGATACGGGACGCCGCTTCATCCATTAAATCGATGGCTTTATCCGGTAATTGACGATCCGCAATATAACGTTGTGACAATGTCGCTGCTGCCACCAATGCTGGATCCGTAATATCGACCCCGTGGTGGACCTCATAGCGTTCTTGCAGACCACGCAGAATGGCGATGGTATCCTCAACCGTTGGTTCACCCACAAAAACTTTCTGGAAGCGCCGTTCAAGCGCTGCGTCCTTCTCAATGTACTGACGATACTCATCGGTTGTAGTCGCCCCTATACAGTGCAACTCGCCACGCGCAAGGGCAGGCTTTAACATATTGCCGGCATCCATGGCACCATCGGCTTTACCCGCACCGACCATGGTATGGATCTCATCAATAAACAGGATCACCTGGCCTTCCTGCTTTTTCAGGTCGTTTATAACAGCTTTCAGGCGTTCTTCAAACTCACCGCGGTATTTAGCCCCGGCAATCAATGCGCCCATATCCAGTGACAGCACCCGCTTACCGCGAATACCTTCGGGAACTTCATTATTGACTATGCGTTGGGCCAGGCCTTCAACAATAGCGGTCTTGCCCACACCGGCTTCGCCGATCAGGACCGGATTATTTTTAGTACGGCGCTGCAATACCTGGATGCAACGACGTATTTCTTCATCACGCCCAATAATTGGGTCCAGTTTCGCAGACTCTGCTTGAGCGGTGAGATCAATAGTATATTTTTCTAAGGCTTCTCGATTTTCTTCAGCATTGGGATCTACAACTTGCTCACCACCACGAATTTCATCAATGGCCTTTGCAACTGCATCCTGATTGGCTCCAAATTCCTTCAACAGCCGGCTAAGGTCCGATTTACGATCAAATACCGCCAGTAGAAACATTTCTGAAGCTATATAGTGGTCACCACGTTTTTGCGCTAACTTGTCCATGACGTTTAAATGCTTAAGCATGTCATTAGATAAATTAACTTCTCCAGCCGCGCCATCAACTTTAGGCAATGAATCGAGTATCTCTCCCAGGCGGGAACGTAAACCATTGACGCGCACACCCGCTTTAGTTAGTAAATTTCTGATACTACCGCCATCCTGATCCAGTAATGCGACCAGTAAATGGCTGGGTTCTATCATCGCATTATCCAGACCCACCGCCAGTGATTGTGCATCAGCGATTGCGAGCTGGAATTTGGATGTAAATTTTTCCATTCTCATAATAAATATCCCCTACAACATAAGTTTCAATAACTTATATATGCGGGTTTTGAGGGATATTTTCAAGTTATCCACAGACTGTTTTTTGGATATATGTGAGCGTTGGTGCGTTACGCCTGCGGCTAACAGCACCCTACTCATGAGCTTCAATTTAGCTGTAGGTTGCTGTTAGCCGCAGGCGTAACGCACCGGGATTTTCGGGATCTAAAGCTTTAACAGCCGCCTGACGGCATCAAAATAGACGGCCATTAATAAGTCCAAATCTGCAACTGTCACATGTTCGTCAACTTTGTGGATGGAGTGATTGAGTAGGCCAAGTTCTGCGACCTGTGTTCCAAGTGGGGCAATAAAACGACCATCAGATGTTCCGCCACCGGTGTTCATTTCGGGTTTGCGACCCAATATCGAATAGATTGATTTTTCCAGGGCATGGGTTAAATCGCCCTGATCCGTAAAAAACGGATGTGCTGAAATATACCACTCCAGGCTGTATTCAGTGATGTTTAAGTCTGCAAGAATGGATTCAATCCGTTGTTTTAATTCAGCAGCAGAGGACGCCGGTCCGTTGCGCAGATTAAACTTCGCCTCAGCTTTAGCAGGAGTCACATTTGTAGCAACTCCGCCTGCATCCAGGGCCGATATCTGCAAGCTGGTTGCAGGAAATTTCGCATCACCTTGATCCCATTGTAAGCGGCTGACTACAGAAACAAAATGGGCTAACTTATGGGCTGGATTATCTACCAGATGACCAAAGGCAGTATGTCCTTGCTCACCTTCAATGACTAGCCTGGCATTAATCGAACCCCGTCTACCAATCCGAATCATATCTCCTAATTGTTGATAGCTTGTTGGTTCTCCCACTAAACAATATTCAGGTATTCTGCCTTCAGCTTTTAATGCCTCAGCCACAACGCAAGTACCATCGGTAGCTGGCCCTTCTTCATCAGAGGTCAGCAATAACTGCAAACAACCCGTATGCGCTGGATATTCCTCCACCAGACGTCGAAGCGCGACTACCATAGCCGCAACTCCGCCCTTCATATCAGCACTACCTCGCCCATATAAAAAGCCATCCTCGATCACAGCATCAAAGGGTGGATAGCTCCAGTCATCTGCATTCCCAACTGGCACCACATCGGTGTGCCCGAGCATCAGAATAGTAGGTCCAGAACTCGGATCACCATGAGAGAGGAGACAATTAGTGACACCACCCCGGTTATACCATTCAAGCTCAAATCCAAACTGCCCGAGGTAGTCTGCAATATATTCCTGGCAACCTTCATCCAAAGGGGTTATGGATGGTTTGCGTATTAAGGCTTGAGCCAGCTCAAGGACCCGAGACATTAGTGCAACTGCTCCAAAATACTTTCAGTGTGTTTGTTAAAACCAATGGCAAGCACTTTATTTTCAGCCACAAAAACGGGGCGTTTAACTCACGTGTGATGTTCAAGTAACAACGTCATTAAATGCCCTGCATCAGTGTTCTGTTTATCACTATCGCTCAAGTTTCTCCAACTTGTACTACGACGATTTATCAGTTGGTTTAAATCCGTAGTCTGCAGCCACATTTTCAGCATAGAGCGATCAAAACCATCGACTCTAAGATCATGAAACTGATGCTCAATACTCTGGGTTTCCAGCCAACGTAATGCCTTACGGACTGTATCGCATTGTTTAATTCCAAAAACGCTAAGTGATGGCATAGAAATCTCGTTATACCAGTGAGAAGGAGTGTTGTAAATCGGATCCAAGTGCTATATCGATCTTATCACCTCTTTGCAGGCGCGAAACCCCGGCAGGTGTCCCGGTAAAGACAAGGTCACCGGCTTTAAGCTCAACGTAGCTACTCAGAGCTTCTAGAATCTCATCAACCGACCAGATCATTTGTGAGGTTGATCCATTTTGTCTACTTTCAGCGTTAACCCACAACTCAATGTTTAAATCACCAAAGGGTCCTGTGGATGGAATGATAGCTGAAATCGGTGCAGACTGATCGAAGCCTTTAGCCATATCCCAGGGCCGTGAGCGACTTTTTGCTTCGGCTTGTAAATCTCGTCGAGTGAGGTCAACACCAACAGCATAACCATAGAGACAGCCACCTTCTCCCAGCGCTAAAACCAGCTCAACTTCGTGATGCAAGTTATCGGTCTGGGGCGGGAAACTGACCTCAGCAGACTGGGTTGCTGCATCAGCTGGCTTGCTAAAGAAAAACGGAGATTCTCGCTCAGGGTCCGAGCCCATCTCACGCACATGATCAGCATAATTTTTAGCGACACAATAAATCCGATGAACAGGAAATTGCTGACCATCAGCTGTATTGAGTTGCGGATATTCAAGTTTAAACATCATAATGCCTCATTTTTTAGAGCCTTGTATTTTCCGATAAAACAGATAGGCAGCAAGCCCAAATGCAAAAATATGGTAGCCACCCATAGGTGCCAATACAGTTGGCCAAATCGGACTACTAGCGGACCAATCCTGCTGCAGAATCCATTGCATATAGAAAGTAGTTAACCCAATAGCGAGCACAATCGCTACGCCATCACCCCGATCCAGATTTCGCCTTTGCAGCTTGTTGGCTATCATCCGATAAACATACAACAACACTAAAACTACTGGCAACATAATAAGAATTGCGCCTAGCATATTGAGTGCCTATTAATTACGTATCCTCGAGCTGATACGCTTTCGAAACACCTAAGAAGAAAGTGAGCGAATGCCGACTGCATAGCGTAATTTTTCCATAAATGGGCTAGCGTACTCACGCGCCTTCTCTGCACCACGCATTAACACAGTTTCAATTTCCGCAGGATTCTCGATTAAGGCTTCATAGCGTTCTCGTGCTTCACATAATTCAGTATTAATATGCTCAAATACAATCTGCTTGGCAGCACCCCAGGCTATCCCATCATGATATGCCTGTACCATTTCTGCTCTCTGTTCTGAGTTGGCAAAAGCGGAATAGATGGTTAATAAAGTGGAATCTTCTGGATCTTTGGGCTCACCTGGCTCTAAGGAGTTGGTCTTGATCTTCATGATCGCCTTGCGTAAGGCTTTTTCAGGCAGCCACAGTGGAATGGTATTGTTGTAACTCTTGCTCATTTTGCGCCCATCCTGACCTGGGATTAGTTTCGCATCTTCATCAACAACCGCCTCAGGAAGTACAAAATGCTGCCCGTAGCTGTGGTTGAAGCGGGCCGCTATATCACGAGCCATTTCCAGGTGTTGCAACTGGTCTTTACCTACAGGCACTTTATCTGCATTAAACATCAAAATATCAGCTGTCATCAGTACAGGGTAATTAAACAGCCCCATATTGATACCATGATCCGGATCTTCAGCGGCATCCTGATTGTCCTGAACTGCCGCTTTATAGGCATGTGAGCGATTCATCAGACCTTTGGCTGTAGAGCAACTTAAAAACCAGGTGAGCTCAGGAATTTCTGGAATATCTGACTGCCGATAGAAAACAGCTTTTGAAGTATCCAGTCCAAGAGCCAGCCAGGTAGCAGCTATCTCCAGTGTTGATTGCTGGACTCTGTCCGGATCAGCTGATTTTATCAGCGAGTGGTAATCAGCAAGAAAAAAATAACTGCTGACATTTGGGTCTTTACTGGCAACAATTGCAGGCTTGATAGCGCCCACATAGTTACCCAGATGGGGAGTGCCGCTGGTTGTGATGCCTGTAAGTACGGTTTGGTTGCTCATAATAATAAAACTGTTAGTGGAAATCCTGATCATTTTACGGGAACATACAGGAATGATCACTACTTCAAATTTAAATTCTGAATCTAAGCTTATCATTGCCACCTATCAGGCGGTTTGCGAAGCCAAAAATGCTGATCAACTGGCCACCGCCATTGCCTGGGAACAAACAGTTGAAATCATCCCTGAAGCTGTACGCCATCAGCGTGTACTGGATGATTTTGTGGGTCGGGTTTTATCGGTTGATCACAGTAACGGGCTTGCAATAATCAAGATCAGCTATCAGCCAGCACTCACATGCGCACGTGCCAGCGCCTTGTTTAATCTGGTGTATGGCAATGTGTCGATGTATCCAGGTGTACGTTTGATAGATTTGCATGTGCCGGAAAGTCTGGCGGCTGAAATTGGTGGCCCATCATTTGGCATCGACGGGATCCAACAATTAACCCATACCAAGAACCAGCCATTGTTAGCGACTGCGGTTAAACCTCGTGGTACTCCCCACCAGGCATTAGCAGATATTGCCGGAAATTTTGCGGCTGCTGGCGGGCATATTGTAAAAGATGACCAGAATCTGATCGAAAAGGATATTGCTGATTTTGCAGATCGTGTCGGCCGTTGCCAACAAGCGATTACCAGCGCCAATCAAACAACTGGTAATCATTGTTTATATTTCCCACATATTTCGGGTAACCATGAGCAAATGGCGCAACAACTGGATATTTGCAAATCTCTTGAGATTAAGGCAGCACTTACATGTCCACTTATAACTGGTCTGGATAACAGCAAAGCATTATGTGAAGAATATGGGATGGCATATTTGGGGCATCCTGCTATGTCAGGAGCATTCACCCATGCCAATCAGCAAGGCATTGATGCCTCAGTTTTACTGGGAACTATGTATCGCCTGGCTGGCGTGGATATCAGTATTTTTCCTGGAGGGGGTGGCAGACTATCACTACCCTACGCGGTAACAGAAAAGATTCGGCAACGTTTACAGAATCCTGAGGCAGGTGTAAAACCAGCCTATGCCTGTCCTGCCGGAGGTAAATCTTTACAAACCCTGCCAGCTCTTTTAGCACAGTTTGGCAGTAAAGGAGTCTACCTGGTCGGAGGTGCTTTGCTGGCGCATCCAAAAGGTATTAGCGCTGCAACGGCTGAATACCTTGCTGTTATGGCCAAGTAGTTTGATTATTTATAATCTGATTTTCTACATTTTGTACACTTTTAAAGCGGTCTAGAAACTCGACTGAGCAGAAAGACAACGACACACTGACTATGTTATATATAGGCTATGGATTGGCTTGAGAAAGTTCTAATTTTACTGAGATGGTTGCCAGCAATCAGAATGCGGCGAGTTGCTATCCTTCTTGCCTGTACTCTCCTAACTAGCGCCACTGCCATTAATGCAGAAGAACAAGTCCCCCAAAATGATTCCAGCACCCAGACTGAGCTCCAATCTGATGAAGTTTTTTATGATGATCAGGCAGATTGTTATTTTGATACCGACAAGCAAAATGACTCTGAAGCACGAATTGATTTAATCCAAAACCGCTTTAATACTGGAATTTGTCAGGCTACTCGCTGGTTTGATCAATTATTTGGTAAAACCTATCGTTTCAATGAAGATGAGGTTTCAGGAAGAGTGTCTGTTGGGCTGGAATACAATCAGTTTGAGCATTTTTCTACACGTAGCAGACTTCATGTTCGCGCACCGTTAAAAAACCTCAATAATCGCTTTAATATTTTTCTTGGCAAAGTTGATGAAGAAGCATATATCAGTGACACACAGCCAAGTCTACCGGGTTCTTTTCATGACGGAATATTTGGTGAGGATGAGAGCTGGTTGCTTGGATTGGGGTATCGGCAAAGTAAACATAAAAATAAAGGTTTTAGATATTCAGTCGGGCTAAAGCTGCCATTGGATCCCTATGTCAAAGTTCGTTATCACTACAATAAGCCCTTTAATGAAAAACAATACATGCGTTTCAGACAAACCTTCTTCTGGAGGACTGAGCGAGGCTTTGGTACAACCAGCAGACTAAATCTACTACAGCATACAAAGTCAGGAGACTTACTCCGCTGGGATACTTCTCTTACAATTGCTGAGAAAGAAATTGATGGCATGAAATGGTACTCAGGTGCAACTCTGTACCACCGTCTTCACGATGAACATGCGCTGTCGATACAAGCTTTTATCAACGGTGAAACAGACGAGGAAGTCAATGTACGGGATTACGGACTACGGCTAATCTGGCGACGACCCATTGGCAGGGAGTGGCTGTATATTGAAGTAAGCCCTAGTATCACCTGGCCACGAGAAAGACTAGTCCAGGAGAGGGAAATGTCACTTGGCTTTTCGGTTCTGGTAGAGATGCAATTTGGAGATTACCGATATTAATGAAAAACGGCGCAGAATTATCTGCGCCGCTTAAGTAGTTTAGTTAAGTAGTATTTTATTCTTCCAGA
>CAXMRK010000171.1:0-4516 GCA_964195815.1 uncultured Acidimicrobiia bacterium
GGTGACATGGTTTTTTCAGAGTATTACCGCGACCCGGAGGCAACAACGAAAGCGTTTATCGATGGCTGGTTCGGCACCGGCTGATCATGGTGCAATCACTGAAACCGGTCACTTTAAAATTATCGGCCACCTCAATGAGCAGTTTAAAACGGCCAAGGGCAAGCGCGTGGCACCGACGCTGAAAATTCGCCGCAACAAAGTGGAGGAGATTTACACGGATCTCATGACATACCGTATGCCGACGCCAGTCTATTGGTTGTAAGCAGTGCAATCCAATGGATGCTAAGCACAAGCAGTCAACAATTCAATCAGTTGTTATTTTCCGCAGTCAATGATTTTTCAAATCGCTGAAGTATGTAATTTTCAATCCAGCTCTGCATTTTCCAGTTTTTAAGAAATCCACAATGCCCGCCCCGCTGTGTGTACACCCTCTCAAGGCAATCAATTTGTGGAAGTTTCTCTACCTCAGTTACTGGGATTACCGGATCATCCACTGTAGCAACTATCGTTGATGGCACTTGTAACGGGACTAAAGTGTCAGCTGTCAACGCATAACCATCAAGATACTCATCAAGATCATCCCAGGGTGTATGCTCACTCACCAAATCTGCGGTACGGTCTCTTAAGCGTGGAGTTGAATACCAGTTGCTAAAGTCATATTTTTGTGGGAAGAGCGCTTGTTTCTTACGTAGGGATCTCTCCCATTTGCGGTTGAAGTAGTATTCATAAATTGGCAACCCAGTTTCCAGTGCCTCAAGGACATCCTGTGGCCGGATCACTGGGCAGACCGCAACAACATGTTGCAGAGGAATACCTTTTGCTGGCGCCCTGAGCGCTACCCGCAGGGTGAAATTCGCACCCAGCGAAAAGCCCGCCATAAAAACAGGCCGGGTTGTGATTTTTCCACAAGCATCATCAATTGCGTTGACAACCTCATCGATCATCCTTGAATGAAACAAACCCTCATTAAGATGATGACTGTCACCATGATCACGCAAGTTCAAACGTAAAACATCAAAACCATTGTTAAACAGGCAGGAAGCTGTGGCAATTAAATAGTTTGACTCTGAACTACCTTCCCAACCATGAATCAAAACAACCATGCCCCGGGACTGCCTGCTGGTTTGGGCTGAGAAATAAGCCAGCAAACGAATACCATCACCGCCATCCAGTATCCATTTCTGACTCGCTGACAATAATTGTTTTGCTTGTGCAGAAATTTTTTTTCGACGGTAGCCGCTACTACTTAATAAAGTTTGTACGTGAGTATTCGCCAGTATTCCTCGAGGCTTGAAACTGGTATCAATTTCCACCTCAATTCTCCTTATCAAAATATACTGAGGCCACTGCAATTTGAGCCGTTTCTGCTAACTCTCTGCGGCTTTTATCGGCCGAAGGAATCGGCGCTTGCACATGTAATTCTGCACTACTACCCGCTTCACCTAGCAGTCGTAGAAGATTCCAAAAAAACTTTTCATTACGATCACACAGAGAAATACGAGGGTTTAAATGGCCTTTATGAGTGTAACGAATACAAATAGGCTGCACATCAGTGTGATGTTCAATGGGCACCTGAAACAGGCGTGCATGAAACCGATGCACCTTATCGCCACAATAAATCCTCCCTTCGGGAAATATCGCAACGCGCCTGTCATCGATCATTTTCTCAGAAACTGCATCGACTACTGCTTGCAGAGAATTACCTGAGCCCCGGTGATGAAAAACAGTATCCGCCATTCTCGCAATTGTGCCAACCAGTGGCCAATTTTCAACTTCAGCTTTGGAAACAAAACTCATCTTGGCAATTGAACTTAGTAGCACGATATCTAAAAAGGATATATGGTTTGCAACCACAAATAATGGCCCTTTCGCCACTTGCCCAAAAATCCGTCTGCGAATCCCGAATATCAAGCAAAAAACCCTCGACCACCAACGCTGCATGATTTCATCCAGGGATTGGCCTTTAATCACTACAGCATGTCCTAAACGGTTAAAAGTTGAGAATATAAGTGGCAAACCAATCAAAATATGTAACAGTAAAAAGGGCAAGCGCAATAAGATTCGCAGCGGGTGCAACAAGCTCCAACCGTGTCCTGGTGCTGATTGTTTAAAAGAATCTTGCATCTTTAATATTAACCCTTATTTCTAGCGAAACAGAATAACACAGCAGGCTGCGGTAAAAAGTGGTTAAAATACCGCCTTTATGTTTAATTAATGACCACAAAACCATATAAAAAATGCCAGACAGTAAACTACACAAAATACAGCTAAAGCTAAGCGGTAAAACATTCACCAGTAAAACTGATGAAACTGTACTCAATGCAGCGCTACGTCAGGGTGTAAAACTACCCTATAGTTGTAAAAATGGTACTTGCGGAAACTGTAAAGGCCAGTTAATTTCTGGAAAAGTCAGCTATCCTCACCATCCACCTTTGGGATTGAGTAAAGCGGAAGAAGCGGCTGGCGATGTACTCTTATGTCAAGCTGTGGCGGACAACGACTTGCTTGTTGCTGTGCGTGAAATCGAAGCCATCAAAGATATTCCGGTACGCCTACTACCAGCCAGGGTTACTAGCAAAGAATTTTTATCGCCCAATGTTGCAAAACTCAAGTTAATACTGCCAAAAACACAGCGTATGCAATTTCTCGCCGGTCAATATATTGAAATATTGCTTCCTGGTGGCAAACGCCGTGCTTTTTCAATCGCTAGCCCACCGCATGATGCCAGTGAACTTGAATTACATATTCGCCACATTGATGGTGGTGACTTTACTTCCTGGGTATTTAATGAGCTTGATGTAAAAGGTATTTTGCGCATTGAAGGCCCGTTGGGAACTTTCTTTATACGCCATGACAGCCAACGCCCTATGATCATGATGGGCGGGGGTACCGGTTTTGCACCATTAAAGTCGATGATCGAATACCTACTAATGAAAAAAAGCAAACGCCCGATTCATCTTTACTGGGGTGCACAAAATCTGGCAGAACTCTACTGCCTTGAGCTACCTTCGAGCTGGGAAAAAGAGTTTCCACATATACGTTTTACACCGGTTTTATCTAATCCAATAGCAGCAGATAACTGGCAAGGCCGAACAGGTTTTGTGCACACCGCAGTTGTTGAAGACTACCCTGACCTTTCAGGTCATGAAGTGTATATGAGCGGCCCACCAATAATGATTGATACTGCACGTCATGCATTTCCCGAACAAGGCTTAGCTGAGGATCGATTATTTTATGATTCTTTTGAGTTTGGCGCAGATGTCCCCTTCGAAATTCTGGCAGAACCCCATTAACCAAGGTCTTACATAAGCTTGTATTAGTTCGTAGGGTGCTGTTAGCCGTAGGCGTAACGCACCGTAGTTTCCGGTTATCCAAATTTTGAAGGTGCTGATCTTCGGGTTGATATATTTGTTTGGCTGCCTTTGTTTCTTAGATCGTCGGTGCGTTACGCCTACGGCTAACAGCACCCTACATCCGTATTTTATTCAGTTACCTGACTAAGCTCAAGCGCCTGTCGATAATAATCACTTGCTTTCTCAAGATCACCGAGGCGATGACAAAGAGCCCCCAAAGTTGAGTAGGTATCCTGATCAGGCTGATAAGCTAAGCTTGTTTCCAGGTGTTCACGGGCTTTACCCCAAATTTTATTTGCCAGACAAAGGCGCCCAATCGCTAAGTGCAAGGCCGGATCTTCCGGTTGATTATGCAGCCATTTTTCAGTCTGCTTCAAACGGGCTAATGGATCCCCGCCATCCAGCATCGCATATTGATGGATTAAGTTTTCTGACCATTTTTTATTGAGCGATTTACGCAAAATAACTTCCGCTTCACTCTGAGCAGCATATTTCACCAGTAGTTCTGCATAAGTGCCAATCTGTGCAGTTTGCTTCTGTACATCACGTGGCAAAGCCTTCCAAACACTGTGTAAACTCACGATATCGGTTGTTTCAACTAATTTCTGTTGATACATTTTTTGCAAACAGTCAGCTTCTTCCTCAGTATTAATCGCACCCTGTTTACGCAATCCAGGAGCTATCGCTCCAGCTTTAATCCAGTTTTGTGTATGCCTATAACAATGATACAAAAACACTCTGGTCTGCTGATGACGGGGCTGTTGTTTTTGCAATTCTTCAAGCACTGCAGTCGCCTCTGGCCATTGTTCATTAGCCATTAACATTTCTGCACGTGATAGAGCAACCAGCAGATTCGTTTTGCCACTACCTTCAACTTTAGTTAGGTAATCCTCACGCCCATCGACATCTGATAACCCTTCAGCAGCTCTTGCTGCACCCAGCAATGCAACTGTCGACTGATCTCCGCTTGAAGATTTACTCAGTGCTTTTTCAGCAGTTTTATAATCACCTTCAACCAATGCCAGCAAACCCTTTTCTAGACGCTTGCGAGCCACATTTTCACGTAATTTTTCCGCTGTTCTTAAGGGCCAGCGCCAAAGCCAGAAAGCTAAACGAACCACTAAAAAGATCAAAATAACAGAGATTAAAAAGACCAGTACTGA
>CAXMRK010000172.1:0-5853 GCA_964195815.1 uncultured Acidimicrobiia bacterium
CCAAATCAATGTCGAAATTCAAATCGACCTGACCTAACCAGTAATCAGGTTGCTGGTAATCCTTACGATAAATGATATTTGGCTGTGATTCACTTTGTGGTTGCTTCATGATTGCTTCACTAAAAATGTAAAAGAGCGTTATTATAAACCGATGATGAGTACAAACAGCGATTCTTATTACAACATTTCCCCAGCTGATGTAGTCGCAGCCCAACAGCGGCTCAAATCTGTGATCGGCACACCACCTCTATTGAGCAATACGCCACTCAATGAATTATATAACTGTGAGTTATTTATTCAGTGTGAAAATCGGCAAAAAACCGGCGCATTTAAATACCGTGGTGCTAGTAACGCTATTCTCGCATTGCTGGAATCGGGCCTATTGAAATCAAATTCAAAAGGTGGCGTGTGCACCCATTCTTCAGGTAATCATGGCAAAGCTCTTGCGCGTGCGGCGCGTTTGAATGGTGTTCATGCTGAAGTCGTTGCCCCTGAAAACTCCGTGGCCTCAAAAATTCAAGCCATGCGCGAGGAAAAGGCTATCGTGCATCTTTGCACAGCTACTCAAGCGGCCCGTGAGGCTGGGTTGTCAGAACTGATTGAGAAAGGACTCACGCCAATTCCTCCTTATGACCACCCTCTTGTCATTGCAGGTCAGGGCACCTGGGCCCTGGAAATTCTTGAGCAAATACAGAATCTGGATATCTTATTGGTACCAGTTGGTGGTGGCGGGCTAGCTGCTGGCACCATTTTGGCCCGTGATTTCTTCAAGCAAAAACAGGGTATAAACACACGAGTTTTTGCGGCAGAGCCTGAACAGGCAGATGATTGCTGGCGCTCTTTGAATACGGGTAAGCGGGTTAGCGAACACCAACCTAATACCATTGCCGATGGCCTGCGAGCACTGATTGGGGAATTGACATTGCCAATAATAAATACAGGGCTTACTGAGGTATTACGGGTTAGCGAAGCCAGTATTATTGCAGCACAAGGCCTGGCAAAAGATGTTTTAGGAGAGATTATTGAACCATCCTCGGCAACTGTACTGGCAGCTATACAAGAGTACCCTGAAATATTTTCAGGTCAGAGAGTGGGAATAATATTTAGCGGAGGTAATGTAGCAGATGACTGACCACAAAGAACTAATCCTCCTGCGACATGCAAAAGCGGCGCACCCAGATTACCCAATCCGAGATTTTGATCGACCTTTGACTAAATTTGGTTTTGATCAGGCTGATGCAATTGCTGACTGGCTTGAGCAAGCCCAATTAACTGTTGATATAGTGCTGGTGTCAGCGGCCACTCGTACCTTGCAAACCATTCAGCCCTGGCGCACAAAGCACCCAGATATCAAAGTTAAACAACTGGAGTCACTGTATGGAGCCACGACTGGTGAAATTCTGGCATTAGTTGATGCCGAACCAAATGCCCGCAAAATTCTCGTTGTAGGGCATAACCCGGGGATTGAATACGCCCTCCATTACCTGCAAAGTCCCGATTCCAACAATTCTGCCTATAACCAACGCATGCGACCCGGTGACCTTGTCCACCTGCAACAAGCCAATTCTGAGAAAAACTGGGAGCCTGGAAAAGTAGAATTAATCACTCGCTTCTCTGCACTGCGATAATACTGGTGTACTCTACAAAATTACAGGCCTTTATGTATATCTCTGCCAGTTGCTCCAGAGCCAGTTGATCGTTCTGATCAAATCGATCAGTCACAGGACTATCCAGATCGAGTACTCCAATCAGACTTTCTCCACTAAATAAAGGCACAACAAGCTCTGATCGGGATGCTACATCACAGGCGATATGGTTAGAAAATGCATGTACATCCGCGACTCGCTGGGTTTTACCCGTACTTGCTGCTGCCCCACAGACACCTTTTGATAAAGGAATTTCAACACAGGCTGGCTGGCCCTGAAACGGTCCGACCAACAAAGACCCATCACGATAAAAATAAAACCCAACCCAATTAACCAGTTCGAGGGCGTGATAAATCAAAGCGGATAAATTCGCAGCATTAGCAACAGGATTATCTGTTACAGAAAGCAAGCCTCTCGCCTGATCAATAAGACTGGAATAATCTTCTATTTTATTCTGCATTTCGAAACACCAAGATTCGGTTATTAGCTGGCATTGGAATATCATCCTGTAGATCAAGACCTGCTTGTGTTGCTAAAGCTTGCATTTCATAATAATCACGTAAGCCCATTTCAGGAGACCGATTTTTTAAGTGCTGGTGAAAATCTGTATTACTGTGAGCCGTATCCTGCCCGCGATATCTAAATGGCCCATAAAGCAAAAAAACACCATCCGGTTTTAACCACTTACTGACTCCATGCAGAAGCCCGCAAACTCCTTGCCAAGACATTATATGAGCTGTATTTGCGCTGAATGCCAGCTCATACTGGTGATCAATATGCCAGTCTGCATCGCGGCAATCGAGCGCTATAGGTTCTGGCATGCGCTCGTTACCCTGCTGAAGTTTACGCGCTTGAAGAACTTCCAGATTCTCTGGCATTTCGCTCATCTGCCAACGGATCCCGGGTAAATTCCGGGTAAAAAAAACAGCATGCTGGCCTGTACCTGAACCAATCTCCAGGACATTCGTATCCGCTGCGATATATTTTTTCAGAACCTCTAAGATTGGCTGTTTATTTCGCTCTCCAGAAGGGCTACAGCGGAGTTCAATATTCTCTAAGTCTGGCATTAATCCTTTACCCATTTTATTGAAGCCTGCTGATATACCGGTTCCAGGCAGACAGGATATTGTCCATATCTTTATGCTGCCCGTTTTCTATCTGGCACTGGCCGGCAACCCAGACTTGCAAAAGCATTTCCGAACACCCTCCGAACACCCAGGTATCTAATAATTGATCGCCTTGTTTTCCAAGCAACATTGGATGCTGCTGATTAAAAACCAGGAAATCTGCGCGTTGACCAACCGCAAACCCTTTTGCCGGTGGCTTTGCAAGTGCCTGTAAGCCACCACTCAGCGCATTTTTGTATAAATCAGCGCCTACTATTGAGCCTGGGTCTGCCATTAAGTTACGTTGCTGATCACGTAAGCGCTGACCAAACTCTAATAAACGTAGTTCTTCTGCGGGATTCACACAGAGGTTACTATCAGAACCTATACCCCAGCAACCCCCTAGTTTTTTCCACTCAGTTGCAGGGAATACTCCATCACCAAGATCTGCTTCCGTGCTTGGACATAAGCCGATAACAACACCGGCCTGTCGCATCTTTACTAACTCATTAGTAGTGGCATGAGTGGCATGCACCAGGCACCATTTCTCATCCACCGGGACGCTATCAAGCAGCCACTGTATAGGCCGATTACCATAGTGATCAAGACTTGCGTCAACTTCTTGCTGTTGCTCAGCGATATGAATATGAATGGGTCCGCTAAAATCTTGCTGCTTCAATCCATCAGCCAAATCAAGTAATTGGGAATGACTCACTGCCCTCAATGAGTGTGGCGCGACACCCCAATCAGTTAAGTTTGAAGCTTCGCATTCTTTATCCAAAAGTGTAATCAGATCAAAATAGCTCTCAAGATCATGCTTGAATGGCATTTGTCTTGGCGCTAATGGCTGTTCACCAAAGCCACTCCAGGTATACAGGACTGGTAGCAAGGTCAAGCCAATGCCAGTGGTTTCTGCGGACTTTAGAACTCGTAATGAGGTTTCCGCTAGATTTTGGTAATGACCACCGTTTGGCTGATGATGAAGATAGTGGAATTCTGCCACAGAAGTATAGCCACTTCGAAGTAACTCCATATAACAAAAGGCTGTAATTGCCTCTATATCTTCCGGTGTTAGTTTCTCCACTCTGGAATACATCGCCTCACGCCAGCTCCAAAAACTATCTTTCCCCTGCCCTCTCAAGCCCGTTTGACCAAGTAAGCTACGTTGAAATGCATGACTGTGTAAATTCACCATGCCCGGTATAACAGCTCCTTTAAAACTGTAATCGCATTGTTTCTCAGAGCCGTTGCTAATCCGAGTAATAGTACCTGCGGCATTAACCTGAACTACCCTGGCATCTTGCCAACCATTTTCAGTGAGTATTTGCGGGGCATAAAAAGATTTAGTCAGCTTGCACATTATGGTGACCATCCGAGCATGGCAGTGATCAGCTTATATAGGACCGGTTGTATTTGAGCTTGTTTAGCTGCATCTATTTGAGGCCATTTTATTGCTGAATCTAAATATGTTGATTGGGAAAGCTCGAGTTGCAGTGCATGTATATTATTTTCAGGCTGGCCAAAACCCCGGGTGATCGCTCCACCTTTAAAGCGCCCATCTAACACCCGACTATATTTCGCCGTATCCAGACTGGCATAGGCACTGCCAATAAGGCTGGCAGCTGCACTACGAGCATCGTAACTTCCAAGGTTAAAATCTGGTAGTACGCCTTGAAATAAACCAGGAACCTGTGAAGCAATAGAATGTGCATCCAGTAATAGCGCATACCCATATTTTTCTTTCAACAGATTCAGTTCTGTTGATATTTTCTGGTGATAACTATGCCAGATATTGGTCAGAATCCATTCGCGTGAATGCATTCCATCAATAGTTGATGTCCATACGGGTTCCCCGGTAAAAGTACGCTCAGGAAAAAGGCCCGTTGTTTTATTTTCATACAGACTATGGTCATCAGCTGGGCGGTTTAAGTCCACCACATAGCGAGAATAATTTGCCACTAACAAACCTGCCCCTAATTTCCTTGCCCAAGCATAAAGCTCATCTACACGCCAATCAGTATCCGGTAGGCATGCCGCTTCCAGGCTTAAGCAAGCTTCCATACCAGGAAGCAATTGAATGCCCGCATGGGGGACTGAAATCAATAACGGGGTTGTCCCTGGATAGTAGTTATAAGTATGTGTTGTACTGGCTGTACTCATAACTCTAGTCTACCTCATCCGGAGTATTATGAGATTGAGTGACAATAAAAAACCCGGGAAAACCCGGGTTTTTTTTCTTTAATGACTTATGGAAACTGATGCTATAAATTATCTCCTAGAATATTTGGAGTAATGAAGATCAATAATTCACGTTTCTTGGTTTCCGTTCCGCGTTTACGGAATGCTGCGCCAAGATATGGAATGTCTCCCAACACAGGTACTTTGTTTTCTGACTGGTTGGTTTCATGCTGATAAATACCGCCCAACACAATTGTTTCACCATTGGCGACCAGCACACTAGTATTCAACTCTCGAGTATCGATTGCCGGAATAACTGCACCACCCTGGAGAACAAAACTTTCACCAACTGTATCCTGATGAACTTCAATATCAAGCTGAACGCGATTGTCTGGAGTAATCAACGGAGTGACACGTAGCTCTAGTACGGCTTCCTTGAATTCAACGTTTGTTGCACCAGATGAGCTTGCTTGCTGATAAGGAATTTCTACACCCTGCTTGATAAAGGCTTCAGATTGGTTTGCAGTAATAATGCGCGGTGAAGATATCACTTCACCCTGCCCATCTTCTTCAAGAGCCGAGAGTTCCAGATCCAACAAAACATCACTGGATAAGAATGACAGCCCAAAAGAACCCGCAGGATTAGAGACCGGTAAATTAACCCCATAACGGTTATCCAGTGATGGCAATATCAGTGGTTGGGGAAGGCCTGTTAGTGGATCAGGAGGAGCAACTCCAGAACCAAATAAAGTATTTGCACCAATACCATTTCCACTAAAGGCACCGGAATTAGAACCAAAAGGGAATCCGGTCACACCCCAACGAACACCCAGTTCACGATTGAAATCACTCTTGGCAATAACGATCCGTGATTCAATTTGCACCTGTCTGACAGAGCGATCCAAAACTTCAACCAAACGTTT
>CAXMRK010000173.1:0-3301 GCA_964195815.1 uncultured Acidimicrobiia bacterium
TGAGTGAAAAAGATACAGCGGACTCAGATGACTAAGTGAGTTTGAGGAGAGTTGAGTAATGAAACGTAGAGATTTTATTAAGGCAACTGCAGCGGGTGCTGCAGCAGTTTGTGGCCCGGAACTGGCTGTTGCCAGACCCAATTTGGAACCAGCAGAAAAAGCGGTTGGAATGCTTTTTGATTCAACCTTGTGTGTTGGATGTAAGGCGTGTGTTTCCAAATGTAAAGAAGTCAACGATATGCCTCCAGTGATTGAGGGTGATCAGCTTTCCTGGGATTCAGCACGTGATTTATCACCGAAAACTTTAAATGTCATAAAGGTGTATAAAAACGGTACAGCGGAGTCAAAAGATACAGAGGTTGATGGTTTTTGTTTTGAAAAACGCAGCTGTATGCATTGCGTTGATCCTGGCTGTGTATCTGTGTGTCCGGTTACAGCAATGCGCAGAGATCCAGTTACTGGCATTGTTACTTATCATGCGGATGCATGTATTGGTTGCCGCAACTGTATGGTGGGCTGCCCATACAATGTGCCTCAATTTGAGTATGACGAGGCTTTTGGTCAAATTCAAAAATGCCAGCTTTGCAATCAAGCCGGTGTTGAACGTATTGATAATGGTCAGATGACAGGCTGTGCAGAAGCATGCCCCACGGGGGCAACCCTGTTTGGTACTCGAAAAGAGCTACTAGAAGAAGCCAAGCGGCGTTTGGCTATGCAAGAAGGCGAAATTTACAATTACCCCCGTGGTGATTTAGCCAAGCCTGATAATCACCATGAAAAAGAGATTCCTGCCTACCAACAGCATATTTGGGGCGAAAAGGAATCGGGTGGTACTAATGTCATGCATATATCCGCAATTCCATTTGATAAATTAGGTATGCCACCTTTGAAGGAGCGCTCTTCAACTTCGATAGCTGAGGGTGTTCAACATGGTATCTATAGTTATCTGGCCTTACCCGCAATTGCCCTGGCAGGTCTTTCCTTCGTAGTTCGAAAGAATGTAAATAGTGCTGAAGAAGGAGAAGAATCATGAGTGCTTACAAGCCTTTAGGTGGCAAGATAATTACATTGCCATTTATATTCTTTCTGACAATTTTTCTGATCGGCTTGTACTTTATAATCGCACGCTTTTTCCTGGGTATGGGTGCGGTCAGTAACCTGAATGGTGGCTTTTCCTGGGGCATTTGGGTGGTCTACGATATTGTTGTGGGTACTGCTTTTGCCTGTGGTGGTTACGCGGTTGCGTTTACTGTTTATGTATTTAATAAAGGCAAATACCATCCGCTTATCAGGCCAGCATTATTAACCAGCTTGCTTGGTTATGCGCTTGGTGGCTTCGGTGCTTTCTTTGACATGGGTCGCTGGTGGCAGTTTTACAATATATTCCTGCCTGGTAACTGGAACTTTAACTCTGTCCTGTTGGAAGTTGGCTTATGTGTAGCACTCTATGTCATGGTGTTAGCGATAGAGTTTGCACCTGCTTTTTTAGAGAAAATAGGCTCTAAAACCCTGCTTGATAAACTCAATAAAGTGATGTTTTTCTTTATAGCTTTGGGTGTATTGCTGCCTACTATGCACCAATCTTCTTTAGGGTCATTATTGATCGCCATGGGACACAAGGTTCATCCTCTATGGCAAACACTACATTTTCAACCTTTACTAGCGATATTGACGGCATTAACGATGGGCTTTTCGATCGTAGTGTTTGAGGGTGCCTTTGCAACTATTGGTTTCAAGCGTAACTCTGAGACATTTTTGTTAAAGGGCTTAGGTAAAGCGATACAAGGTCTGTTAATAACCTTCCTGATTGTTCGTTTTATCCTCCTGTTTACTCAGGGGAGTATTGGCTATTTGTTTAAGGCTGATCTGGCATCAATGCTATATGTGCTTGAAACAACTCTGTTTATTATCCCTCTGTTCATTTTGGCTTCACCCAAAAGGACAGCTGATGGCGGTAAGTTAATGATTGCAGCAATATCCATGCTGTTGGCTGGTGCGTTATACCGGTTTGATGCTTTCTTGTTAACTTTTAATCCTGGTCCTGGCTACAGTTACTTCCCATCCGTTCCTGAGATTATGGTTACTTTGGGTGTTGTTTCATTTGAGATTATGGTCTATCTGATTCTGGTTAAAACACTACCTGTGCTGCCCCGCGAAGAGCATGCGTAAATAAGATTTTTTTAGGAGATTTTTATTGTGACTACACGTATTACGGTTGATCCAATTACCCGAATCGAAGGCCATCTTCGGATCGATGTGGAAGTAGATAACGGCAAGGTCAGTAAAGCATGGGCCTCAGGTCAGATGTGGCGCGGGATTGAGCAGATATTGATCGGTCGCGACCCACGTGATGCCTGGTCTTATACCCAGCGTTTCTGCGGTGTTTGTACTACGGTACATGCCATCGCTTCTGTGCGTGCGGTTGAAAATGCATTGCAAATGGAGATTCCATTAAATGCACAACTGATACGCAATATCATCATGACAGCGCATGCCGTTCAAGATCATATTGTTCATTTTTATCATCTTTCAGCAGTAGATTGGGTTGATGTTGTATCTGCGCTTTCTGCTGACCCTGTGGCAACCGCTAAATTGGCTGAATCGCTCTCTGATTGGTCGTTGAATGGTCCGCATGAAATGAGAGCTGTACAGGAAAGATTGAAAACCTTTGTTGGTAGTGGACAACTTGGACCATTTGCCAGTGGTTATTGGGGGCATCCTGCGATGAAATTGCCTCCTGAGGTCAATTTGCTGGGTGTTGCTCACTATTTACAGGCACTGGATATTCAGAATCATGCCAACAAGATTGTTGCAATCCTTGGCGGTAAAAGCCCTCATATTCAGAATGTAGCTGTCGGTGGCGTAAGTAATTCGATTGGCCATGATGCGCCTTCTGTACTCAATATAGAAAGGTTAATGTTGATCAAGGGCTTCATCGATAAGCTGGATCATTTCGTGAAATCTACCTATATGACAGATGTTCCAGCAATTGGCGCTTTCTATCTGGATTGGGCTGGTCTGGGAAATGGCGTTACTAATTATCTCACCGTTCCTGATTGTCCGGTAAATACAACAGGCACTGAATTTCTCCTGCCTGGTGGTTATATTGAAAATGCTGATTTGTCGAGCATGAAACCGATCAAAACTTTCAATGATGAATATTTCCGCAAAGGTGTTGCCGAGAGTTCCAAGCATGCATGGTATGAGGGTGATCAGGCCTTGCATCCATTTGCTGGAGAAACAAATCCTCAATACACCGATTTCCAGGATGAGGGTAAGTACTCTTGGGTCAAGGCACCTA
>CAXMRK010000174.1:0-4756 GCA_964195815.1 uncultured Acidimicrobiia bacterium
ATACGTGTTAGCATGTAGTAAAAATACAGTTAATATAATAAACAATCAAGTAAAACTAGCATATATAAGGTAAATAGTAGTAATATTACATATATTCAGAGGAATTAATTATGGCAAAACTGCTACCTGTTGAAGTCTTCGACCTAATCATATTTGGTGCTACTGGTGACCTCTCGCTGCGTAAACTCTTGCCTGCTCTATATCACAGAAATCGGGATCAACAGATCACTGGTGACAGCCGTATTATAGCGACCGGTCGTAATAAGATGAGCCGCGAGGAATATCTCCAGCTTGTTGAGCTCTCGTTGCGTGCTAATTTGCATAATGGCGAATTCGATAATAAACAATGGCAACTGTTCAGTGATCGTATTGAATATGTCGAAGCAGATGCTCTGGCACATGATCAGTGGTTAAAACTGGTAGCAACTCTGAAGATTGGAGCTAACAGAGTACGAGTTGTTTATCTGGCAACGGCTCCAAGTTTATTTGGCCCAATTGCCAAAGGACTAAAAGAAAATCGCTTGATAACAGAGCAAACACGGATTGTGCTGGAAAAGCCCCTGGGGCATGATCGCGATTCTGCGTGCAACATAAATAACGAGGTTGGCAAGTATTTTAGAGAAAATCAAATCTATCGCATTGATCACTATTTAGGTAAAGAGACTGTCCAGAATTTACTCGCGCTCCGATTCGGAAATTCGCTTTTTGAACCCTTATGGAAGCGTGGGGTGGTCGACCATGTGCAAATAACCGTGGCCGAGGATCTGGGCGTTGGTGGGCGCATCGAATTTTATGATCAAATTGGTGCCCTGCGAGACATGGTTCAAAATCATATGTTACAGCTAGTTTGTCTAGTGGCAATGGAGCCTCCCAGCAGTTTGCATCATGATGCGGTTCGAGATGAAAAAATAAAAGTCTTGCGGTCACTGAAACCGATTACTGCTGAGACTGTCCGTGCCAATACAGTACGAGGGCAATATTTAGCAGGCACTGTAGGTGGCGATGCCGTGTCAGCTTACTCTGATGAGTTGGGAACCCATGATAGCAACACTGAAACTTTCGTCGCATTAAAGGTAGAAATTGACAATTGGCGCTGGTCAAATGTGCCTTTCTATTTACGTACGGGAAAGCGTCTAAAAGGCAAACAATCCGAGATTGTGGTCCAGTTTCATGATGTCCCACATTCAATATTTTCTGACCAGAATTCAGATGTCTCAGCTAACCGCTTAACGATTCGGCTGCAACCCGATGAAGGTGTGCAGTTATCACTGATGGCAAAAGAGCCAGGTCCGGGTGGGTTTAATCTCCGCCCTGTCTCACTGAACCTTAGTTTTGAAGAAACATTTGGGCTTCGCTATCCAGATGCCTATGAACGCTTACTAATGGAGGTACTACGCGGAAACCCGGCGCTGTTTATGCGGCGTGATGAAGTGGAAGCTGCCTGGGGATGGATTGACGGTATTCGTACTGGCTGGGAAGAATCAAGACAAGCGCTTGAATCCTATGTTGCCGGTTCATGGGGGCCAACCGCAGCCTCTTTGTTGCTGGATCGTGATGGTCGCCATTGGCATTCGGACAATTAACATGATCAGTGAGAATCTATTTGCTACTCGAGAGGAAGCTTCAATTGCGGCAGCAACTTATATCGCTGAGATACTAAAGGAAAGCCTCATCGATAAGCCTGAATTAACGATGGCAGTAAGTGGGGGCACCAGCCCAGAACGGTGTTTTCTTGAGCTTTCTGAATGTCCTCTAGATTGGCAACGTGTGCGCATAATTCTCAGCGATGAAAGATGGGTTACAGCAGACCACCCGGACAGTAATGAAAGGCTGGTTCGCAAAAAACTACTTCGTTCACACGCAGCCAAGGCAAAATTATTATCAGTGTATAAGCCTCAAGTCACTATTGAGCAACGCTGTGAAGCTTTACAGCAACGCCTTCAGCCTTTGCTGCCGTTTTGTTGCTCATTACTGGGTATGGGTGAGGATGGTCACTTTGCATCCTTATTCCCTGACAGTCCGAATCTTGAAGCAGCTCTTGAGCTTGATAATAAGACTCTCTGTACGCCAATAAAAACAGCTGCCAGTATGCATCCACGCTGGAGTTTGACCCTCTCTGCTTTGACCCAAAGCGATAATGTGATATTGCTATTTTTTGGGCAAGCAAAACGAAATATTTATACTCAGGCAAAAGACTCTATAAGCAGCCACCCCATATCAAGACTGTTGTTGCAGGACCGTGTCGCTATCCAGATGTTCTGGGCACCCTAAGCCAACCTTTGAGACAAACTATTATGAACCCAGTTGTTAATCGTGTTACCAAACGGATACAGAAGCGCAGTGAGAAATCACGAATTGAATATTTGGAGCGCATTGCTATTGCGAGCAAAATCAGTCCAAGTAGAAGTAGCCTGTCCTGTAGCAATCTTGCCCATGGTATGGCAGTTTTTGATCCAAAGGGTAAGAATACTTTAGCTGACACAAAGGTTCCCAATATTGGCATCGTTTCAGCCTACAATGACATGCTTAGTGCCCATCAGCCTTTTGTCAGCTACCCTGAAAAAATTAAACAAACAGCATTGAGTGTTGGAGCAATAGCACAATTTGCCGGCGGAGTGCCGGCTATGTGTGATGGTGTAACCCAGGGCCAGGATGGCATGGATTTATCACTATTCAGCCGGGACGTTATTGCCTTATCAACTGCTGTAGCCTTATCACATAATATGTTTGACGCTGCAATTTGTCTGGGTGTCTGCGATAAAATCGTCCCAGGTTTACTGATTGGCGCGCTTTCATTCGGTCATCTGCCAATAGTCTTTATTCCTGCTGGACCCATGACCTCGGGGCTGGCTAATAAGGAGAAAGTCAGGGTTCGTGAAGCTTATGTTGCCGGCGAAGTTGGGCGAGAAGAATTGCTTTCTGCTGAATCAGCCTCTTATCATTCAGCTGGTACCTGCACGTTTTATGGCACAGCAAACAGCAATCAAATGCTGATGGAGTTTATGGGCCTGCAGTTACCAGGCGGTTCATTTGTGAACCCTGAAACACGGATGCGGGATCTTCTGACTGAAGAAGCTGTCAGGGTGGCCGCTCAAATTACCAGCCTTGGTGATCAATATAGACCTGTGGCTGAAATTATCGACGAGAAAGCTATTGTTAACGGAATAGTAGGCTTATTAGCCACAGGTGGTTCAACAAATCACACTATTCATCTGGTCGCAATTGCTGCTGCTGCAGGTATAAAAATTAACTGGGATGATTTTTCTGAGCTTTCAGCAACTATTCCTCTACTAGCACAGGTGTATCCAAATGGCAGTGCAGATGTCAATCACTTCCAGGCAGCAGGGGGTTTAGGGTTTGTGATTACACAATTACTGAATGCAGGAATGTTACACAGTGATGTGCAGACCATATTAGGTGCAGGATTAGAAAATTTCTGTAGAGAGCCAGTGCTTAAAAATTCTGTGCTTAGCTGGCAAACAGCTCGAACTGAATCACTTGACCTGAAGATTGTAAGACCAGTAACCGAGCCCTTCAATAGTGAAGGCGGAATACGTTTAGTCAGTGGTAATTTGGGTAGGGCAATTGTAAAAGTTTCAGCAGTTGCTGCACAACACCAAAGCTTGACTGCTCCTGCACAAGTATTTGAGTCCCAGGCTAGCTTTACCGATGCATTTAACCGCGGTGAACTTGAAAAAGATTTTATTGCAGTTCTTCCAGGCCAGGGGCCTAGCGCAAACGGAATGCCTGAATTGCACAAATTAACCCCTTATCTTGGTGTGTTACAAAACTGTGGCTTCAAAGTGGCGCTGATTACCGATGGTCGTATGTCGGGTGCCTCAGGCAAAGTGCTTGCAGCCATCCAGGTGACACCTGAAGCATTACAAGGTGGAGAAATTGGCCATATCAAAGATGGTGATATAGTCAGTATTGATGCGGCAAATGGGCTCTTGAGTGTAAGCTCACCTAGGGTCGATTCGCAGGATAGAATAGTTGCACCGAAAACCTTAAAGCATAATCAACAAGGGATGGGGCGAGAATTATTTACCGCCTTCAGAAACCAGGTTGGTTCAGCTGAAACCGGTGCCAGTATCTTCTGAGAGAAATTAATATGGACGCAAGTAAATTACTGTCTTCCGCATCAATAGTACCTGTTGTGGTAATTGATGATGCTGATAAAGCTATACCTCTGGCTGAGTGCCTTTATAAGGCTGGACTCAGTATTATTGAAGTAACCTTGCGAACACCAGCAGCATTGGAATCCATTCACCGTATTACTACTTCGGTGCCTGAAATGATAGTTGGTGCAGGTAGCGTGCAGCATCAACGACAAATTAATAGCCTGCAACAGGCGGGTGTACAATTTATTGTGTCACCAGGGGGAACAGATGATTTAATTGAAGCAGCAGTTGCTGCAAAGATGCCATTTGTCCCAGGTGCGGCTACCCCAACAGAAATGATAAAACTGTACCAGCATGGATACATTTTGCAAAAGTTCTTCCCGGCAGAGCTTGCTGGAGGACAGGCTTACCTAGAAGCAGTTAGTGGCCCATTGCCTGAAATAAGATTTATGCCCACGGGTGGGATTACCCCAGAATTAGCCCTAACATATCTTAAATTGAATAATGTCTCCTGTATTGGCGGGTCATGGATTACACCAGCTGAATTACTTAAGGTTGGTAACTTTGAGGCAATCTCGAAGCTTGCGGTTGCTGCAAGTACAATTAACCGCTGATAAAGATTGATTCTGGCACAG
>CAXMRK010000175.1:0-20196 GCA_964195815.1 uncultured Acidimicrobiia bacterium
CCGTGGACAGTTCAGATGTTTCTTATGTTTAATCTCGGCAGGGCTGATGTAATGCCTGCGGGAGATCTTGCTATTCGCAAAGGCTATCAACAGCTCAAGCAACTCGATGCAATGCCAACAGAGGCGGACCTTCTATTACTGACCGATCACTGGAAACCCTATCGGAGTGCTGCTGCCTGGTATATGTGGCGAGTAGTGGATGGTGATACTGACTGGTGACGCGTATTAGAATAAGCCGGCCTGCTTAGTTGATAAATGCCTTAATATTGCCAGTACCAGTGCCAGGGTTCCCAGGTAATTCCATGTGGATTATCTTGCGGATATGACATAAAAAAGCCAAAGTCTTCGGCATTATATTGCAACCATTGATAGGCCTTGCTGTTTGAGAATTCATTTTCAAGTGGTGTGCATTTCGCATCAGTTATATCGATTGCACGCCCAGTATGATGCTCACTAAATCCTGGTGCTGCCGAAACTTCCAGGATGTTTTGAATTGTTTCATTATTCTCAAGTTTACGTTTGATTAATTGGCTTTGATATTCAATGCTGCGAAATGCCGAAACCGGGAGAAGGGTAATTCCATCATTGTCGGCGCTGTGTTGCATTAAGGTCCAGGCAGCAGCAGCCTGGGGTAGCATTTGTTGAGGCCTACTCCAGCAATCCACACCAATATCTGTGAGTTCTACAGCGTTTTGATGCAGGGTTAAAGCACGTTCAATGCCATAAGTTAAAGGAATACTTAAGCTCTGAATGAGGCTATGTATTTTCAATTGAAAATCAGTCATCTTACTCTTAAGGCATAGTTCTGAGGCAGTGTATTCGCCATAGTAGAGGTTGTTAAGGAATCGCTGCGCAGGTTTGCTTTCAAGTAATTCTGAGTCAAATTTTAAGTTTGAGCAGCCGTAATCAAGTGCCAAACTGCTAATGCAGCGGAGTAGCCGAGTTGCAATTCCATTACGCCGGTGTTTTGGATCGACAAAAAGATCTTGTAGCTTATTATTTCTATCTGCCAGACAAGCCCAGCCGATGATCACATTGTTTTCATAAGCGAGCAGAATTGGAATTTGTCTGCTTAGTTTGAATTGATGCTTAAGCCTTTGGGGTACATCGTTGCAGAGTTCTCCTGGAGACCATGCAGGGATGATTTCAAGTTTGCCAGTTAGCATTTTTCTGTACCCATTCCCATTGACTACCAGTTAAGGCTACTTTTGACTATTGAAGTGATTCTACCTGATTACATTTAATCCTGTCGCCTGCGTGGATGCTGGAGGAGCATGCATTGTATAGATAGCTAAGCTCTTTCCGAATCGAAGCTCAAGCATTCAGAGAGTTTGCTTGATTTCATCATTGCCATCAGTAGGCGGTCGAAACCTAGAGCAACACCCGCACATTCGGGTAATGGCTGATGTTGAGCGCTAATTAAATTTTGATCTAGCTTAACCTCGGCTTGATGCCGTTGTTTCCGTTTGCGGTTGTCATTTTCAAAACGTTGCTCTAATTCCCTGGCGTCGGTAAGTTCCTGATACCCGTTTGCAAGTTCTTGCTGGCCAAGATAAACCTCAAATCTCAAGGCGGTTGATGGATTATCGGGATTAATTTTTGCTAGCGCGGCTTGCTGAGACGGGAAATCATAAACAATGGTTATCGCAGATTCAGCCAAACCTGGTTGAATTACAGTAGACATTATCAAGTCAAGCCATTGATCCTTAAGCATGTTATCCGGAAATTGTAGGTTTTGACTTTTTGCCAGCGCTTCAAAATCAGCGATTTGAGCACTGAGAGGATCAATCCCGATGTGTTCTAAATACAGTTCCTGGAAACTGACCCAGCGAATTGGCCAGTGTTGAAATTGGGAGCCGCTCAATAACTGCCCGCTGAACTTGATATAGTCACAGACCTCATTAGCCAACTGTTTCCATGTCCACCCAACTCGATACCATTCGAGCATAGTGAATTCCGGGTTATGAAACTGTCCTGACTCTGCCTGTCGAAATACCTTGCCCAGCTCATAACAATCGCCATAGCCTGCAGCGAGCATTCGTTTTAATAAGAATTCTGGTGAAGTTCGCAGATACAGGAGCGTAGTGTTAACTGTTGTAAAGCTATCGATATTGGGATCAGGGTTGCCTGCTTGTGACAAAATAGGCGTTTCAACTTCGAGGATATTCCGCTGTTTAAAAAATTCACGCGTTTTCTCCAGCAAACGAGCTCGGGTTTTAAGATTATCGAGACTACTGCTTGGCATCCATGTCGAATTTTCTGGCGAGTTCATGCTTGAATACCAGCTGAATCCTCAGTATCTAAAATGAGCTCTATTCCTAAACTTGTCAGTTGATTCACTTCTGTTTCCAGGTTGCTTCTGGTAAGTGCATGATTATCCTGCCAGCTACTCGGTAATGAAAGAATGAGTTGAATAGTCTTAGCTTCACTTAGATGTTGTTTACCGGCTTTAAATTGTAGATTGGGAATGGAGGCATCATTGCGTGAGCGGCAAAGGATTAAGCTGAGCCTGAATATAGTCAGTAGTAGGCTCAATTTTTTTTGGTGGTTAGAGTGATTGACAACCAATTGCTCAGGCAGATAGTCTCTTTGCGATTCCACGAGCGCTGCCAGTGACTGTTGGTCCTGGTGCGAAAATCCAGGCATATCACTATTTTCAATCAGATAAGCTGAATGTTGCTGGTACTGTTGATGAGAGACAACCAAACCAATCTCATGTATCTGGCATGCCCATGACAACAGTGCGTAATCAGTTTGTTTCAAATCACCATAATCAGCTATTTGTTCAAATAATTCAGTAGCTACTTTATGTACACGATCTGCCTGGTTGGTATCTACAGAATAACGTTTACAAAATTGATCGATCGTTTGTTGGCGGGGATCACTGAGGCCGAAGCGGCCCATTAAATCCAACAAAACGCCTTCGCGAAGGGCCCATCTTGAAACTTGCATGTTGCGCAATTCAAGATCCTGGAACAGGGCTTCAAGAATAATTACCCCACCAATAAAAACAGGCTTGCGGCGCTCGGAAAGACCGGCTAGTGCGATTTCCTCTATGCTCTGGTAACTCAGTAAGGTATGGCGCAATTTGGCCATAGCTTTTCTGGTTATGCCCTTGGTAGTCCAGTTTTGTTGTAGACAGACCTGATGAATTGCTCGGATCGTGCCTGAGCAGCCAACGGCTTCTTTCCAGCCAACATTCTTATACTGGTTTTTATAACGTCTGAATACTGAGCGGAAATTATTACTTGCTGCCTGCCATTTATCTGCAGAAATAATCCCATCCTTAAAGTATTTATGGGTCACTGAGACGCACCCGAATGGCAGGCTTTCGAGTAATTCAGGTTGGCCATGTTTACCTATGATTAGCTCGGTGCTACCACCGCCGATATCCACAACCAGGCGAGTTATCGGCTGTGGCTGGCTCATAAAACCAGTAACACCAAGGAAAATTAAACGGGCTTCTTCGCGTCCGGCAATAACCTCAATAGGAAAGCCGAGAGCATTTTCTGCATCATTCAGGAAGTGTTGCGGATTGCGTAATCTACGCAAACCCTGAGTGCCGACAATTCGAACCTGAGAGAGTGGGATTTCACGCAGTCTCTGACCAAACCTTTGCAGGCAGCCGATTGCCTTTTCTCGAGTCTCTTGATCGAGGTCTCCCTGGTCGCTGATACCGCCGCCCATTCGAACCATTTCTTTGATTCTATCAACCACATGAATGTCGCCATCGATTTCATCCTGGCGGGCGATAAGCAGGTGGAAGCTGTTTGATCCCAGATCGCAGGTGGCGTGATATGTTTGCAGAGTCTTGAAGCTCAAAGCCTTAGTTTTCCATTGTATCAACTTTGCTGAGTATACAGCTTGAGGAAAAATAGATTTAATCCGCTTGATTGAGTGTTCGGATAATTACTAATGAGCATGTCTTATTTACTATTGAGGTTTACAGCTGGATTTAAGCGTCCTTGGCGACAGAAAATCTGTAACCAACACCTCGTACGGTCTGAATATAATTCGCAAGATCGAGTTCCTGGAGGATTTTACGTACACGCCGTATGTGTACATCAACAGTACGTTCTTCTACATAGACATTTCCACCCCAAACCTGGTCAAGGAGCTGGCTCCTGCTATAGGCGCGATCTTGATGCTGAATAAAAAATTCAAGCAAGCGATACTCAGTGGGTGCAAGCTGAATCTCTTTATCCGCTGATAATATGCGGTGTGCACCGATATCAAGCTCCAATTTTCCCGCTTGAAGTAAGGTCTCATTTGTAGCGGGAGTAGTTCGCCGCAACAGGCTATTGATTCGGGCGATGAGTTCACGTGGAGAGAATGGTTTGACAATGTAATCATCACAACCTGTCTCTAATCCATTGACGCGATCATTTTCGGTCGAGCGGGCAGTTAGCATAATAATCGGCAAGTCGCGACTAGCCGGATCCTTGCGGATGCGACGGGCTAGTTCAATGCCACTAACCCCCGGCATCATCCAGTCGAGCAGAATGATATCCGGGCGGTTGTCGCTGATAGCAGTTAATGCAGACTGGGCATCCTCTGCCGTCATCGTCACCATTTTCGCTCGCGAGAGTGAAAACACCAACATATCTCTTATGCTGGCTTCATCATCAACAATGAGTACTTTGATAGCCATAAATAGAAAACTTCTCAATAAGGTTGCAGTACCGAAATTACCGGTAGTCTATTAAAGGGTATATTAATGATGAATTATAGGGCTAATTGTGACCAAACGATTACCAAGCTTAAGATTTTCGGTTTTTCTTCAGTCGTTCACCGTTTTCCGCTAATTCTATTTCTAACTCTGCCAGGCGTGCTGAAATTCTCGCACGTTGATAATAGTCGAGATTTTTTTGCTTGCTGACTTGCCTGAGTTTCATTACAGCCTGGTGAACGTTTCCTCTCAGAAAGTGCGCCTCTGCAACAGCTTCTGCTGTTTTAATCGGCCGTTCAGCGCGATTGGCTGCCTGTGCGTAAAGGTCATAGATGGTTGGGTCATTTTCACGAACCAGTAATTGTTCACGGATTATTGGTATTGCTTTTTCAGCTGACACTTGAGTGCCATCGGCCAGCAATGCGCGTAGCAAATAGGTACTGATGACAATATTCCCCGGGAAGCGGTTATACAGCGTCAGCAGATGCGCTTGTGCTTTGGCAAAATTTCCTTGTTCGGAGTCGATCAGTGTTTCTTCAATTACAAAAGCTCCGCGGTCTGGGTCCGCAGCCAATAATTCTGCAAGGATTCGCCGTGCTTGAGAAAGTTCACCCTTTTGTTTCATGCTCATTACGAGGCCATATTTGGCGGCAATTAATTGGTGTGGGTTGAGTTCTGAGCGATCGAGTAAACTATTGAAATAACGAATTGCTTCTTCTGGATTATCAGCGTATTCGAGTGCGCGAATTCTAGCCTTTACCAGATAAAAGTTGAGGTCGTCACGAGGCTCGATAACGGTAATATTTGAAGCGCGATTCTTGGCTTCGGCAATCCGCGTTGTACTTAAAGGGTGTGTGCTCATATATTCTGGAGGGCCTTCTCCGTTGGAACGGGTAGAACGTGCCATTTTTGAAAAGAAAGCGGCCATGCCAAAAGGGTCGTAACCTGATGCTGCCATTGTCTGGATTCCCAAACGGTCAGCTTCATGTTCGTTTTGGCGGGTAAAGTTAATCTGGTTTTGTTGGCTCAGAGCCTGCCCAGTAACGAGCACGCCCTGAGCAACTTCTGCGCTTCCTGAAAGGATTGCTAAGCCAAGGGCCGCCAGCATAATAGGCAGGCTCACTTTGCGCGAATTTTCCATCCCTCTGGCGGCATGTGATTGGGTAATGTGGGCGATTTCATGACCTAGCACACCTGCGACTTCAGATTCCTCGTCGGCAGTCATTATCAAGCCAGTGTGCAGGGCAACAACACCACCGGGAGCAGCCCACGCATTGAGTACGGAATTTTTTATGATTACAAAATGAAATACGGTTTCAGGACGGTTCGAGTTAGAAGCCAAACGCTGCCCCATGTCAGCAAAATATGCTTCAATAAGTGGGTCTTCGACGAGTAAGTTGTAGCCACGCAACTGACGAATAATATATTCAGCGTATTCGCGTGCTTCTCTATTGCTGAAGCTGTTATCGAATGAACCACCAATGTCCGGGAGTGCGAGCCGACGATTCTCACTATCACTGTAGCGCGGCTCATCTGAAGAAGTGTTTTGCGCAATACTTGCCTGAGAAATCACTAAGATTGCCACAGACAGGCAAAACTTATGAAAAATATTAAGTGTGGACTTTCGTGATTTCATACTTGCGCCGAGGCTATTATGGTTACAATAAAGACCACTACTTTATATCACAGTTCCCTATGAAAGATCGATTGAATTCAAATGGCACAGTCCTTAGCCTGCGTGAGGTCCCTGCATTACCCAGTAGTTCTCTACTGGCCCAGGAATGGTGTCGTTGGCAACTCGATAATAAAGTTTCGAAACCAGTGGTCTGGTTTTTGAAGGATGCGGTATATCACGTGCTCAGGCCACAATCTGAGTCTGGTCGCCCAGAAGATGTTTACGCAGCCTGGAGATTACTTCAGCAGCAGGGAGTGCAGTTGAATATCTGTCAGTCGGCCTGCCAACGCCGAATGCCAATGACTTGCATAGACGAAAGTGTATTTAAGGTTTCCACCTTAACCCAATGGGCTGATCAATTAATTGGTCAATTAAAAAATGTTAATTCAGGTATAAGCTGCATTGTTGACAGCCCAGCTGCTAGCTCCAGGTTTTTAAGCGAAAGTATTGACCCTGTATTGGCAATCCTGTCACTGGATGTTCAGGTGTCAGTTATCTTCACAGAGCTTGCGGTAGACCACTTGCTGAATGAAAAGAACTGGAGAAAATGGAGAATGTTGCCAGAAACAGAAGAAAATGTAAGCTTGATAGTGGTTGCCGAAAATTTGGATAGCCAGAATACTAGCAAATTGGATGAGAGAGAAAGCGTTCAGCTTGAAACCAGACAAGAATTAACAAGTGTAATTTCAGAGCCTTATATTTATGTCTGATACTGCTAATCAATCAGCTGTTTTATTCATTCAGGGAGAAGAATATAGGCTTGATCAGGCTGGGTATTTATTAAATCATCTGTGCTGGAAAAAAGCTTTTGCTGAATATATGGCTGCCAAACAGGGGCTTGAGCTTACGCCAGATCACTGGCAGTTGATTGAGTTTGCACGTCATCATTATGCGCGTTACGATGATTCTCCGCCGATGCGGGCATTGGTTAAATGGGTACAAAAAGAGCTAGATGAAGGTAAAGGGAGTTCGCGTTATTTGTACCTGCTATTCCCCGATGGACCTGGTAAGCAAATCAGTTTGTTTGCTGGTTTGCCAAAACCTGTTAGCTGCATATAATCGAAATAATTAACCAATGATCTGGATAAAGTAATAAAATGTCTGAAATAGAAATTTATACCAAAGGCTATTGTGGTTACTGTTTTGCTGCAAAACGCTTGCTGACAAAAAAATCTCTGGAATTTAAAGAAATAGCGATTGATCGTGATTTAGCATTACAGGCAGAGATGATTCAGCGATCCGGACAACGCACAGTTCCGCAAATTTTCATTAATGGCCGATCTGTTGGTGGCTATACCGAGATCAGTCAGCTGGATCGAAGTGGTCAGCTAGACGAGTTGCTCTCAGCACTATAAATGTACTTTCGCACAGCTTTAGTTTGGGTTTAATTTGAAGGCTGTTATACGATTACCAAGTTTATTATGGCCACGCATACGTTCTAGACTAAAGCTGGTAAATGTCCATTCTTCGGTTTTTTCGCCCGATTGCAATTGAATCAAACACTGATGTGGGGGGCTGTCTGGTTTGCCTGGTCTTAGTTTGCATTGACCAATATTACTACCGTCAACTGTATGCAAAGTAGCTTCAAATTCATGGATTTCAGTTTTACTAATTCGGAACTGGTTTGCCTGGCTTGCATATTCCGGACTGTCCTCAGGGACCACCAGCCAGCTACCATTAAGCAGGCGTTCCAAAATTGGTGGGTCCATAAAATAACGAACCATAGTTAATTCTCTAAGATTAATGGGATGTTCTAAGCCACTACCCGCGCGTGTTTCTAACCACACTTGAGCGCGGCTGGCAGATAAGAAGCGGATATGGATTGCATTGCGCGAGTTATCGATTAGTGGTGCCTGGTAATTGCCTGTTAAAGACTGACCATTAGTGAATTTTATCAACTCGGTATTGCTTACACCCTGTTTTAGCGGTGCGGTACCTAGTAGCCACTCGGGTTGCCCTGCTGAATTAAAGCTTTCAGTTATCAGTGTTAGTAATCCATTTTGATAATCTACTGTCAGGCCTGTACCCGGTCCACTGTCTTGTAGTTCACCAGTCTCGGGCCACCACCACCCAGATGCGGGACGAATATCTGCTTGAATTGTGCTGAGTGACAGTAGTTTAAAGCCTAATAGACGGGCATTCTGAGCTTCATCATGCTGATGTAACCAATATAATTCAGGATAAGAGGCAATATTATCAGGTAGCTGAAATATAAGTAAAAATGGACTTGGGTTTGGATTACAATTTGATTGTTCTGACTTGGTTAGTAGGTGAATTATGTTATTTGTATTCTCTGCAGCCACAGACTTTACCGTGACTAATTGCGGTACACAGCTGTTGGGCCAGACTCCACGCAGTCCATATTCGTCTGGTCGCATACCGGCACGCGGCACAGGGTTTAATGTCACATCCCATTCCACTGCTGCAGATGGCGCACAAATTAGTATGGCCACTAAAAAAATGAGCTTGTTATAAAGTAAAGGTGTGGTCATAGATGCAACTCGAAGACTGAATGTATAGGCATTTAGATTTTTATCTGCAGGTATAATACCGAATTATTTTTATTGTCGGGCTGATTCAGGCAGCAATAGCCAGCATAAAGTTAGGAGAGGGTAATGAGTAGAACAATTTCGGTCATTCGTGGAGATGGTATTGGTCCAGAAATAATGGATGCTGCCTTGCGCATACTAGATGCAGTGGATGCTGGTCTGAATTATGAATTTGTTGAAGCCGGTTTGACCGCCCTGGAAGCAGAAGGCTCATTATTGCCAGATGCTACACTTGAATCGATTCGACGCAACAAAGTTGCACTTAAAGGACCGTTGACTACCCCGGTTGGAGAAGGCTTTCGATCAATTAATGTAACTCTGCGAGAGATATTTGATTTGTACGCGAATGTCCGCCCAGCGCTTTCGTATCCAGGCACTCGTTCACGCTTTGAGGAAATAGACATAATCACCGTACGTGAAAATACTCAAGGTGCCTATATGGCTGCAGACGCTAAAACTTCTGAAGATGGAACCAGGGCAGAGTCAAAAATGGTAGTGACCCGTGATGGTTGTGAGCGGGTTGTGCGACATGCCTGTGAAATGGCAATGGCGATGGGTAGAAAGAAAGTTACCATAGTGCATAAGGCAAATATCTTGAAAATGGTCTCTGGGATGTTTCTGCGGGTTGCACGTGAAGTCAGTCAGGATTATCCAGATCTAAAATTTAATGAAATGATTGTTGATAATACCTGCATGCAGTTGGTAATGAACCCCTGGCAGTTTGATGTCATTGTTACTACAAATTTATTTGGCGATATTATTTCAGACTTATGTGCCGGTCTTGTAGGTGGTTTGGGAATGGCACCAGGTGCAAATATTGGTCGAGATATTGCAATTTTTGAAGCAGTACATGGTTCTGCACCTGATATCGCAGGTAAGGGGGTGGCGAATCCATGTGCACTGGTTTTAGCGGCAGCAGCAATGCTGAGTAAAATGGGGATGGAAGATAAATCACAGCGAATCAAGGCGGCAATTAGACGAACAATCGTAGCTACTGATCGAGTTACTCCAGACCTGGGCGGCGCGCATACAACCCAGGAATTTGCAGATGCAATAATTTCTCGCCTGTAAGTTATTTTAAAATCCTGAGTTTAAAATCCCATTTGCTGCGCTGGCAATACGATATTGTCAGTTGGTTTCGCCTACCTGGTTAATGCAGTTACGAATATGTGCGCTAGTTTGCAATTTTTGGTGTTGTTGTATTTTCACTACAAAGGGTTTTGCTACTTGAGAACTGATGGCTTGCTGTTCGAAGCTTAAATTTGTCATGTAACATAGTGTTATCAAGTGTTTTATGAACTAAGAAATAGGTTTCTGATCAACTAAATTAACTTAATTTTTACATTGACTTTATGTTGTTTTCCTGCCATATTTGCACTCTGGATAAGGGGATCTGCATCCTCTGTGTAGTTTGTGTGTAATTTGAGTAGACGAAAACTGTTGTGAAGATAAATAAAATACAATTAAAACAGAACGTTACAGCGCCAATAAAGGTGGCTGCGATGTTTGCTGCGTTAATGTTGCCTATTACTTCTACAGCAGCACCAGTAGCATTTGCCCTCGGCGGTCAAAGTTTAAGTTCATTTTATTTGCTTGGTATGGAGCTAGGTCCCTGGGAAGACTACCTGTTACAGGAGTTAACTCCTGATCTGGCAGTGCTCGAGGTACTTGAAGTTCCGGAAATAAGCTGGCTTGCAGATGATGCGGAAAAAATGTTACCCGTTTTTGCACGTCGCTTACTGGCAAATGAGAACAGCGATGTAATGCTAACTTTTTCATATAAATCCAGTCTACAAAGCACACTAACTCATGGTTTTACTCTAAATACTGATTCAGTTGAACCAACCATGACAGGTCTTGGTCTGGAACGCGAAGTCTTATCGCAAGGCTTTGCACAACAGTTTGGTGAAAAAAGCATCTTAGCTGTTTCTGCCTTAATGGCACATCAAAGGTTTGGTACATCAAGCTTAGGCGTTTATAACTCAGAAATGTATTCGCCAAATGATACAGAAACAAGTCAGTGGCAGAATTCGCCATGGGAAGAATCCTCTTACGGTGCTGGTGTATGGATGGGGCTTGAAAGTAGTTTTTCTGAAAAAATAGCATTTACAGCAGGCTTCCAATCTCGCATTGATATGGATAGCTTCGATAGTTATCGCGGCGTTTATTCAGAGCCAAGTGACTTAGATATTCCCGCCAGAGCGCATCTGGGTTTTACTCTTGAAGCGAATGCCAACAACTGGTTTACAGCGGGTATTGACCATGTTCTGTATAGCTCGTTATCAACCTTCCCAAGTAATTTCCTTCCCGAGCGATTTATATCATTATTGGGTGATTCAAATAGTCCAAAGTTCGACTGGGAAAATCTGACCGTATATAGTATTGGTTGGCATTGGCAGGATAATCAGCAACAGACTGAGTGGTGGGTTGATTTATCAACGCGCCAGCAACCTTCACCATCTTCTTCGGTATTGGATAGAGCATTACAGTCAGAATATTCTGGCAATGTTATGCAGGTTGGTTTTTCTGCCCACACCGGTGCTCGTAGTAAAATTAATATACGCGCAGCTTATGCGCCACCCGAGTATGTATTTGGTGGCAGTGTACTTGGCGTAGTTCCAGATAATCTTCAGCAGAAGATTGAAATGGAAGCACTTTGGGTAATGAGTTTCTAGTAAACCAAAGCTTTTCGGAGCTTAAAGTCCGGCTCTTTTCTTTAGTCAAACCAACAATCTATTGATTTTTATATCAGCAGCGATTTTTTGCTCAGGTGTTATACTGCCCAGCATATGTGCATTTCTATGAAGGTAAAAAACGGATGAGTCAGATCACTCGTTGGTTTCAACGTAATTTTTCCAATCCTGAAGTCATTATTCTGCTGTCATTTTTAGTCGGTGGTGTAGCGTTCTTTTATTTCTTTGGTAAGATGCTGGCACCAGCTGTAGTTGCCTTAGTGATTTCATATCTTTTAAACGGATTAGTTCGTCGTCTCAACCGATTGGGGTTACCACGGATTGTTTCGGTAATGCTGGTTTTTTTGGTTTTTATAACTTTGTTACTGTTTTTGCTTTTTGGTTTAATTCCATTACTAACCCGCCAGCTCTCACAACTGATCCAACAAATCCCGAGCTACATCGCTCAGGGGCAGGAAAAATTACAGCGCTTGCCGGAGCTTTATCCTGAATATATTAGCCAGGATCAGTTGAATGAAGTGATTGCCCGTTTAGGTGCCGAGTTTGCCGGTGGCGGTCAGGAAATACTGGCCTGGTCTTTGTCATCAGTAATGGGCTTAGTTAGCTTGCTGGTATTTCTTGTACTAGTACCAATCCTGGTGTTTTTTATGCTTAAGGATCGCCATCAGATTATCGACTGGTTCCGAAGCTACATGCCGGGCAATCGTAATTTGGTGTCGTCTGTCTGGCACGAAGTTGATGATCAAATTGGGAATTATGTCCGCGGTAAAACCCTGGAAATATTGATTGTAGGAATTGTCAGCTATATCGTGTTTTTAATTTTAGGGTTGCAATACGCTGCTTTACTGGCAACCATCGTCGGCTTTTCGGTATTAATCCCCTACATTGGAGCAGCGGTGGTTACCGTACCGGTATCTCTGGTTGCATTCTTCCAATTTGGTTGGGGCTGGGATTTTGCGGCTGTATTTATTGCATATGGCGTTATTCAAGCCATTGACGGTAATATCCTTGTGCCGGTGCTGTTCTCAGAGGTTGTTAACCTACATCCAGTAGCAATTATAGTAGCCATATTAATCTTTGGTGGTCTTTGGGGTTTTTGGGGAATATTTTTTGCGATCCCATTGGCAACACTCGTCAGCGCCATCTTAAGTGCATGGCCACGAGAACAGTTAGCCGACACTGCTACTCAATAAAACATTTAACTTGCCTACTTCTGTAAGCAATTTACACAAAATCCTGTCTATTAGTGTAGTGTCCGATACTATCTGGCTATTAAGCGGGACGAGAAGACATAAGCTGCAAGGCGCGTCTTGCAGGGAATGGCTGGTCCTTTCCAAAAGACGGAACGTAGCAGATTATGTCTTCTTGTCTCGCCCGTAGGGAGCCACACAAAAGATTCAATTCTGCGTCGCCTCAGGGCGCCTACTTTTGGTACAGCCTTTGTTAAGGACGCTGCCATTAACTGCAGGCTGCGCCTTGCCTTGAATCTTTTGTGAGGCTCTTAATAGCCAGATAGTATAGGACACTACACTGTAATCACTAGAGAGAATTGTAATGAAGAGACTGTTGTTAGCGCTGGTTTTATCGCTCCCGTTGGTTATCGCTGAAAGTTTTGTTTGTTTCCCTGTGTACGCGGCAGAGACTGAATCTGCTAAACCTCCTGCACGGCCTGCTTATAAAATGAATATTCTTAAACAATTTTTTGAACTCACAGAGGATACTCAAAGTGATTATCCATTGTCAGAGATTTTTCAGGGATGTCCCAAACCTGATTGTATTCCTGCCATAGATGAGCCTCAGTTCAGTAGTGTCGATAATGTTGACTTTCTTCAAGCTGATGACTTGATTATTGGCTATATCGATGGTGGTGAAAGTCGGGTTTATGCAACTCGAATATTGGATTTTCATGAAATAGTAAATGACACAATAGCCGGTAAAGCAGTTGCAATTACCTATTGCCCACTGTGTGGAACCGGGGTGGCATTCAGTCGTGAACTTGAAGGGAAAACTCTGCGTTTGGGAGTCTCGGGTGTTTTGCATGGCAGTGACCTGGTTATCTATGACGATGATTCACACAGTCTCTGGCAGCAGATCACTGGAAAATCATTTGCTGGGCCAAGGCGTGGTCAGAGCTTAACCAGTTTGCCAGTCACAATGACGACCTGGGAGCGTTGGAAAGAGAACCACCCTGAGTCACAGGTCTTAATGCCACCATCTATGGGTGGCAATAAGTATAAAAAAGATAACTATGGCGATTATCGGCAAAATGAACGAATAATGTTTGGTGGTAAACAGGATCCGCGCTTACACCCCAAAAGAGTCGTACATGGGTTTGCTCTGGAAACCAGCTCAATAGCCTTTGATGCTGAGGCACTAGCAGCTTCTACCAGTCATGCTTTCACTTTGTCTGGACAGGACTACACAATATTTGAGACTGTAGATGGTAGTGTCAGGGTTAAACAGATTGCGACTGGAAAAATTTTCCAGCCGCTAAGAACCTTCTGGTTTGCCTGGTACACTTTCCACCCGGAAACAGATTTATGGGTGAGTGATTAGGTTTAAAGATTTTCAGAAGCAAAATGCGCTAATCTAGACCGCTCACCAGTTCGCAGAGTAATGTGAGCAGAGTGTTGCCAATACTTAAAACGATCCACGGCAAAGGTTAAGCCCGAAGTGGTTTCAGTTAAGTAGGGCGTATCAATTTGTTCTACATTACCAAGACAGACCATTTTTGTACCTGGGCCTGCTCGAGTGAGTAGTGTTTTCATCTGTTTAGGAGTCAGGTTTTGGGCTTCATCGATGATCACAAATCGGTTCAGGAAAGTTCTGCCCCGCATAAAGTTCAGAGAGCGGATTTTAATCCGGTTTTTTAGTAAATCGTTGGTGGCTTCACGGGCCCACTCACCACCTTCAGCTGGTTGGGTAAGGAATTCCAGATTGTCAGTAAGGGCTCCCATCCAGGGAGTCATTTTTTCTTCTTCAGTACCGGGTAGGAAGCCGATATCTTCACCCACTGAAACCGTTGCTCTGGTCATTATAATTTCGTTGTAGGTTTTCTCATCAAGGGTTTGTGAGAGAGCGGCAGCTAATGTCAGCAGTGTTTTTCCTGTTCCAGCAGTACCCATTAAGGTAACAAAATCGATACTTGGATCCATTAGTAGGTTAAGTGCAAAGCTTTGCTCACGATTGCGTGCCTTAATTCCCCAAACTGAATTATTTTCCTGACGAAAATCTGTGGCTAGTCGAAGTTCAGTCTGTTTTTTATTTGCTTTAGTAACTAATGCTTCCAGTCCATTATCACCCTCCAGTGCCAGGCATTGGTGTGGATACCAAAGTTCATCTTTCTGTACCGGCAATCTATAGAAAGTGCGATGTTGATCATTCCACGATTCTACTGGTTCGTGGTTTTCCCAAAACTCAGGCCCTTCAACGCGGACACCGTTATACAAAAGGCTCAAATCATCAAGAGCTCGGTCATTAAAGTAGTCCTCAGCGGGTATGCCAATGATTGCAGCTTTAATACGTAAATTAATGTCTTTGGAAATCAGTACAATTTCTTTGTCAGATTCTTGCTGCTGAAGCTGAGCTGCAGTTGACAGAATTTCATTATCCGCTAGAGAATGTTTAGCTAGCAGAGCAGTATGAGGTTTAGTTAATTCGGTTTGAAAATATAGCCGACCGCTACCCAGTTCAAGTTTAAGCCCATCTGGCATTCTAAGCTCAAGACCATTTTCCAGATCGGCATCATCGCCCATGAGTTCACCAATAAAACGGCTTACCTGGCGAACATTTCTGGATAATTCAGTTAATCCCTTCTTGGCATTATCGAGTTCTTCCAAAACGATCATTGGCAGAAAAATATCGTGTTCCTCGAAACGAAACAAAGCGGTAGGATCGTGCATCAGCACATTGGTGTCGAGAATATACAGCCGTTTGCGGTGTACCATTATTTCTCCATCAGGGTTGATTATGGATTTGAATTATTGATCGCTGGTTAGTGTTCTTTTACTGCATCCAGAACATTACGTGCGTGTTCTTTTACTTTTACTTTATCCCAGGTTTTAACCAAAATCCCTTTGGGATTGATCAAAAAAGTACTGCGTACTATGCCCATGTAGGTGCGTCCATAGAGTTTCTTTTCCTGAATTACCCCAAAGGAATTGCATAGTTTTTCATCAACATCAGCTAACAGATCAAATGGAAATTGTTGTTTATTGCGAAAGTTTTCATGCACGCGGACAGAATCTCTGGAAATACCTAATATTTCGCAATTTGCAGCCTGAAATTCAGGGTAAAGATCTCTAAAATCCTGTCCCTCCCGGGTGCATCCGGGTGTATTATCTTTAGGGTAGAAGTAGAGAATCAGGTATTTGCCCTTGAAGTCTTTGATTGAGAGGGTTTTATCGCCGGTAGCAGCTACTGGGATGTTTGGTACTTTCGTGCCGATTTTTATCATCTATAGGTTGCCAATTAATGCTATCAAGTATGAGCATACTTGCCAGTCGTCCTGCTCGCAAGTACCATGTTGAACAGTTTGTTTTTTTCTGAAAAACAAGATTATTAATTAGAGGTGACAATATGTTTACAGGCAGTATAGTCGCACTGGTCACACCGATGAAAGTCGATGGTTCAGTAGACTGGCTCGCGCTGGAAAAGTTACTTGACTGGCATATACAAGCAGGTACTAACGCTGTTGTGATTGCTGGGACTACTGGTGAATCAGCAGTGCTTTCAAAGGATGAATATAAGCAGTTGTTGGAGGTTTCAGTAGCTCGGGTTGCTGGGCGTTGCCCATTACTTGCAGGCTGTGGTGGTCCAGCAACAGCTGAGGTTATTAGTACCACTCAAATTGCTATGCAGGCAGGTGCTAATGGCGCCCTCATTGTGACGCCTTACTATAACCGACCTCCTCAGTCAGGCCTGATAGCACATTACCAGGCAATATCTGATGCCTGTGATTTCCCGCTGGTGCTATATAATGTGCCAGCCCGAACCGGAGTCGATCTTAACCCTGATAGTGTGGCACAGCTCTATAAGCGCGATAATATCGTTGCCCTGAAAGAAGCTAATCCACAAGCGGGGCGAATGACAGAACTGGTTGAGCGTTTTGCTGAGCATATGGTGTTGCTCAGCGGTGATGATCCGAGTGCTTGTGATAGCTTATTAAGCGGGGCAAGTGGCGTTATATCAGTGGTTAACAATGTAATCCCCGAAGCATTTGCGCAAATGGTAAAATTAGCGCTTTCGGGTGACCGGAATGCTGCTAGCTCGCTTGATCAGCAACTACGGCCACTCTATGCAGGTATGGCATTGGCATCCAATCCAATACCAGTCAAGTGGGCGTTGCATAAATTAGGTAAAATAGACAGCGGTATCCGTTTGCCCTTATTACCTCTGGATGAATCAATGCGAAAGCAATTAGATAGCGCATTGCAAACTCTGAAAACACTATAGAAGATATTTTATGAAAAAAGCTTTATTACTCTTGCTGAGCATTACATTAATTTTGATGTTGGCAGCCTGTGGTTCATCAGAGAAACGTAAAACAGTCTATATACGGGCTGCAGAAATCAAACCGCTTAATGTCCCAGCTGACCTTGATCCGCCGCGTACAGATACTGCAATCAATCCGGCGATACCAGCTACAGATTTACCTGCGGTTAGCTCTGAACCAGAAACAACCTTGCCGCCACTAATATTGTCCAGTGCACAAGGCGAAAAGTCGAATGCATCTATTGGCTATAGCGCGCGAGGAGCTTATTTGACACTTGCTGATACCGTAGCATCTAGTTGGCGGCGACTCGGCTTAAGCTTGCCTCGAATGGGTTTGACTAACATAGAGCCTAATGAATCTAAATTAACATACGAATTTGATTACACTCATGAACGGCGAAATTATAAAACCTCAGTGTGGCAAAAAATGAAGTTTTGGCAAGATCATCAGGGTCCGGATTATTCAGGTAGGTACCGAGTTCAATTAAAGGACGAAGGTAAGGCTACGAGGGTTTATCTCCAGGACTCGAATGGCAGACCGGTTGATGCAACTGTTGCAGGAGTTGTATTCGGGCCGTTCCTGGAACGGCTTGGTTGAAGTATTAATTTAAGCTGAATTCTAACGTTCCAGATATTTTAGTTTGTCGGGCACGCCTTCCCATTCAGCGGCATCTGCTGGTGCCTCTTTCATTTCAGTAATAACGGGCCAAAGCAGGGTGAGTTCCGCATTCAATTCAAGAAAATGTTCCATGCCTTTGGGTAAATCATCATCCGGGTAAATCGCACCAATAGGGCACTCTGGTTCACATAAGGTGCAGTCAATGCACTCTTCGGGGTCGATAACCAGGAAATTCGGGCCTTCATAGAAGCAATCTACCGGGCATACTTCAACACAGTCAGTATATTTACATTTAATACAGTTATCAGTTACTACAAAAGTCATGCTGTTTAGAACCTCATTTAAAAACTGGCGCTCCCTACGAGACTCGAACTCGTGTTTCCGCCTTGAGAGGGCAGCGTCCTGGACCACTAGACGAAGGGAGCATTGTACCCGGTTAGAGTTCAAATCTCCGGGATAGTATTTTGAATATAGTGCGCATGATAAACTAATGCTCAAATGAATTAAACCTTAATAATAAAGGGGCGGATTAGGTTGCCCCATAATGGACACACAAATTTGTCATCAGAAATAACAGCTATTAATCCCAGGGTTCTCACTGTTGCAGAACATCGGATTAAAAAAACACGAGTTGATCGGTTTGCAGTACAGATCATCAAAACACTCAACGAGGAAGGCTTCCACGCATATATTGTTGGTGGAGGTGTGCGTGATCTATTGCTTGGTTTGAAACCGAAAGATTTTGATATAGCTACTGATGCAACCCCAGAACAGGTGCATCATTTATTCAGGCGCTCACGTATCATTGGACGTCGTTTTCGCCTGGTGCATGTTTATACCCGTGCTGAAATGATTGAAGTCGCAACTTTTCGTGGGCCAGCCGATGCCAAAGAGAATAAAACTTGTGAGAGTAGTGGCAGAATCTTGTCGGATAATACCTATGGCAGCATGGCAGAAGATGCTATTCGTCGTGATTTCACTATCAATGCATTGTTTTACGATCCTTTAGCTGAAGAAATACATGATTTTGTTGATGGTTATGAGGACCTGAAGAAACGCCTGTTACGAGTTATCGGAGACCCTGAGCTGCGCTACAGAGAAGATCCTGTACGGGTACTACGCGCAGCTCGTTTCATAGCAAAGCTCGGTGTTGAAGCGGATGCGGAAAGTGAGCAACCTATTCAAAATGCCGGAAAATTATTGGTTGATGTTCCTCCGGCGCGCCTTTTTGATGAAGTGCTTAAATTACTTCTCAGTGGACATGCTGTCGCTAGTTTTTCAGCACTGCAACATTGGGGTTTGGTACACAGATTATTTCCACAATTAAAGCTTGGGTCAGGCCAACAAGTAGAAGAAGGTCTTGTACTGAAGCAGGCGCTATTAAATACTGATCTACGAATCAAACAGAAAAAGCCGGTAACGCCGGCATTTCTATTTGCCGCTCTGTTATGGGAGCCTGTAAATGAGCGTGCTGCCTATTATGAAGAAAAAGGTTACTCTGCACAGGATGCGTTAATTGTAGCAGGGGATGAGGTTGTCGCCAGACAATGCCGAGTTACTGCCATTCCAAGGCGATTTTCATCAGTCACTCGAAAAATTTGGGCAATGCAACCACGCTTTGCGAAAACCAGGGGCAGTCGTGCATGGCGGCTTTTAAATGAACAGAAGTTCAGAGCAGCCTATGATTTCCTGATCTTACGCTCGCTCGAAGATGAATCAGTACTGCCGTTGGTTGAGTGGTGGACTGATATACAAACTCTTTCACATGAGCAGCAGGAACAACAAGTTTTTAAACAGGCTAGTGGCCAGACAAAGCGTCGCCGAGCGCGGAAAGAGAAAGCATCAACTACAAATAGCTATAGTAGTAATGTCGACTGATACTGTTACTGTGTATCTTGGTTTGGGTGGGAATGTTGGTGATGTTTCAGGACATTTTAAGCATGCACAGCAGGCTTTGATAAGGCATCCGGAAATTCAATCATTTAAATGTTCTTCAATTTACCAGAGTAAACCTTGGGGCGGTGGAATCATTGATGTGTCTGCTCAGGAGGATTATCTTAATCAGGTTGTTGAAATTAAGACATCTTTAAGCGCCTCTAAGCTGCTTGGTTTCTGCCAGCGTATAGAACATCAGCGAGGACGAAATCATCTAGCAAACAGGTGGTCTGCTCGTGCGCTTGATATTGACATATTGCTCTATGGGAATGAACAGGTTTCAAGCGTTGATCTTGAAATCCCACATCCACGGATGTTGCAACGTGCTTTTGTGCTGTTGCCTTTATATGAGTTAAGTCCAAATCTTATCATTCCGGATGCTGGGTCTGTAAAAGTGGCCCTTGCAAGCCTGGAAGCTGATGAGCTTAGTAGTGCTTTTCTTGTTAAATAATTGAACAACTAATGGTTTTAACTGGATTAAATACTGATAAGCGTTCAACTGAGGTTGCTTTTTTGCCTAAAAGTGGTATTATTACAACCACCTTGGAATAGCTGTAGAAGTA
>CAXMRK010000176.1:0-3187 GCA_964195815.1 uncultured Acidimicrobiia bacterium
ATTCATAAAATCGGGCGCAGGGAAGTTAAACGGATTGAAGCCGAGATGGAGCAGCTTCTATGCGCGCAAGAGTTATGTGAAGCCAGTATCGGTGAACGTATGCAGGCATTGGCTAAAGACCCTCGTTATTTATATCAACAAGGCGAAACCACTGCTAAACAGATACTACAGGACTACCAGGATATTGTGGATGAAGCATCACTGCGGTTATCGGACTGGTTTGGGACTTTACCAAAGGCGGCTGTGGTTGTAGAGAGAATTCCGGAATTTAAGCAGGCTACATCGACCGTAGCGTACTATAGCCCCCCGCCCATAGATGCTTCACGCCCAGGAGTTTTCTATACCAATCTGCGCGATATCCCCTCAATTACTAAATGGAGCATGCGCACAGTGACCTATCACGAAACGATTCCTGGGCACCATCTACAAAAGGCTCTCGCCTCAGAAGTCAAAGGCCTGCCGATGTTTCGTAATTTCCTGCCGTTCACGGCATTCCAGGAAGGCTGGGGGCTATATGCGGAGCGTTTGGCCTGGGAAATGGGTCTGCAAGAAAATCCACTGGATAATCTGGGGCGTTTACAAATGGAAATGTTTCGCGCTGTTCGTCTGGTTGTTGACACGGGTATGCACTCTAAGCGCTGGTCAAGAGAGCGGGCAATAAATTATATGCTGCAAAAAACAGGATTGCCAAGACAGGATGTGGTGGCAGAAATTGAGCGTTATTTAGTGCAGCCTGGTCAGGCTTTAGCATATAAAATAGGCATGTTAAAAATTCTAGAACTCCGCCAGCGTGCAAAAGATGAACTGGGGGATACATTTGATATCCGCACATTCCACGATGCGCTGCTCACTCACGGTCAACTGCCTCTGGTGCTACTGGAGCAGGAGATCGACCAATATATTACAAATAACAAGAGTTTGAATTGATGCGAATAATTTCAGTAAATACGAACGGTATCCGTGCAGCTGCGCGCAAAGGTTTTTTTGAATGGGTGGCGAAACAAAAAGCAGACTTTGTTTGCATCCAGGAAACTAAAGCCCAAAAGCACCAATTAACCGATCCGATATTTAATCCAGATGGGCAAAATGTATTCTTTTTCGATGCTGAGAAAAAGGGCTATAGTGGCACCGCAATTTATACCCCGCATACCCCGGATGATGTGCAGTTTGGTGTCGGTATCGATTGGTTTGATAATGAAGGCCGCTGGTTACAGATGGATGTTGGCAATCTAACAGTTATATCGGTGTATATGCCATCGGGCTCTTCAAAAGAAGAACGTCAGTTATTGAAGTATGAATCGATGGCCAAACTTGAACCCGTGATTAAAAAACTTAAAGCAAATGGCCGTGATCTGGTGATTTGTGGCGATTGGAATATTGCTCACAAAAAAATAGATATTAAAAACTGGCGTGGCAATCAGAAAAATTCCGGGTTTTTACCTGAGGAGCGAGCCTGGATGGACAAGCTTTATTCAGTTGATGGTCTCGGAATGATTGATGCCTTCCGTCAGGTTGATGAGCGCGAACATCAATATACCTGGTGGTCAAATCGCGGGCAGGCATGGGCCAATAACACCGGTTGGCGTCTTGATTATCAGGTTATTAGTCCATCCTTAGCGGATAAGGTTAGCGAGGCCTCAATCTATAAAGATGAAAGGTTTTCTGATCACGCACCACTGATTATTGATTTTGATTATTCAGTAAATTCAGGCTAGTCAGGAATCAAAAACGCCCCAGTCAAACCATTTTTGCAATTTCTTAATGTGAATCTATAAATTCAAAATTTACGTTTTGCGAGCGCGCATCTTATACCTTGAAATTTGACAACTAGAAATGCCAGGTGTTAAATGTTGACTGTGACTTCATCTTTTAATCGAATAATTTTGTTGGCTTCGCTGGTAACGGCGATGGCCTTTTGTGTGTCTGTGAAAGCTGCTGAGGATGTACAACAAGGACTTACACAGGTTCAATATTCTCATTCTCCTGGGGTGGAAATTATTTCTTTTAGAGAGATTTTCCCTGAGTTTGCTGATCAGGATTCCACACCATTGCTACGTATCTATGGTGACGGTAGGGTCATTGTTCACCATCCTACATACATGAAGTTTGCTGGTCAGTACGAGATGCATTTATCGCCACAAGAGCTTGATGAGTTAGTGTATCAACTGACATCCGCATTGAATAATTTCAAAATCAACGAAATTAAACGTCAAAAAGCTGAGGCAGATATCAAGTACGTCAACTCGCTTACAAGAATTGAAGATCTTGTTGTTACTGTTGAATCTGACCCGGAGATTTCAGTATTTAATTTAAATATCGAAAGCATCCAATTCGGTAACCCTCAACAAGAGATTGTCAACAAGCCGCGTTTGGATAGATCCTGGCAAGGACTTGGCTTTGATGCCAGAAACTACCCTGAAAATGAAAGCATTCAGAATCTAATGCAAGTTGAGAATGCCTTAAGAGCATTAGCTAAAAGCGAAGAACTGGTTTTTCTGAGGTCGGTTAAATGATTTTACAGCGCACCTCTAAAAAACTACTTATAGTGTGCATTGCAGTGACTGCTTTAATGCCGACTCTAAATGCTCACGCAGGTGCATTCATTTTTGCCGGTGAGGGCAATGGCCTGGATATTATCACGCATCCTTCAGGTTATACCGGTGCTGGTGGTGTATTAAATGTTGAAGTTTGTATCGATTCTGGTGGCCCCGATGTTGCTGCCATTGTGATTCCTACAAAAAATATTATTAAAGAAATTAACGCAATGACTGCAGCGACACCGAATCTATTTTTCGGTGCGAATAATAATATTCCCTCTGGCGTTGTGGATTTCGAGTCTCTGACTCTGCATGAATTAGGCCATTGTACCGGCCTGGCTCATCCAAATCTTGGTGTTCAAACCGGAGTGAGTGGTGCCAACACAAATTTCACAAATACGGGTGATGGTGCCAATAACATCTATGCTTTTGGTGCTGGAACAGATACTGTGATTGGTTCGGAAGATGATTTGCGTGATGACGATCAAAATTTGCACTGGTTTGAAATGGGCACCAACAACCCATTCGCACTTACCGCAGATCCGGACTCCAGCAATTATAGTCGTGATCAGGCAGACCTTCCGGGCAGCTCTAGCTTTGCCGCCAATGCGGCTCGTGATGTTGGTACTTTGTTGGGGTTCCCCAATACT
>CAXMRK010000177.1:0-3058 GCA_964195815.1 uncultured Acidimicrobiia bacterium
GCGCCCCTGAATAACTGAATCAAATCCTTTAGGAATAGTCTCGCCTGAGGGCAGGTCAGCAACTTGTTGCAATAGTTTGCCTTTGCTGTTCCAGACTTCTGTAAGCAGTGGGAAGCGATAATAAGGAACCAGATAAGAGAACGGTTTTTTAATTTGAGAAACCAGTAAATATTTACCGTCTGGTGAGGCTGAATAGTTTCTGTACATACCAGGTTTGCCGAGCAATTTAAGCTCACCTTCAAGGCTGATTTCTGCAATTTGTGACGTGGTTAGAAACTCGAACAAGTCTTCATCGTAGGGTGTTTTTAACAAATTTGAATACGTTCTTACAGCTGCCTTTTCTCCACTGCTGCTGGTTTGTATAACCGGCTTGATATCGCCCAGTCCCTCAACAGGCTTTTGCTCTGCGCTGGCGACGGTTAAGCGTGTATAGAAGCCAGATGAGTCATGTTTCCAATGGAATTTGCTGCCGCCTAATGAGGCATTGATAAGTTGCTTAGAAACCCGGGCTGTTTTACCGCTGTTTAGCTGGTAATTCCAAAGGGACAGACCATCAGTAGTCTCGACAATAAACGCAAGGTTTTTAGAATCAGGTGAAAAGGCAACGCTCATTACTTTGCCTGTGGGCAAATCTTTAAGTACGATTTTTTCTTTTCCTTGCAGAGAACGAAGCTCAATCCCGGTGTATCCTGTAGACCTGCTTGGTGCAAATATGGCTGGGTTGATGCGTAAACCGGCCAGTTTTGATTCAGCCTGGGCAAGTTCTGCAATATTTTGTGCTCCAGGTCGGTGTAACAGTGCTATCCAGAGTTTATCGTCTGAAACAGTAGCTCCGGGCCTACGCGGTGCATCGACCAGGTCTGCCATTATCTTTGGTGGTGTCTGGTAACCTAAATCTGATTGGGCAAATATGCTGCTGCTGAGTAGCAGTAAAACTAAGATTAAACGCTTCACGACGATCACTCCTAAATAACGTTGTGCTGGAATCAACTGACTGTCAGGGTTAACAATGGTTATGTTTGCAGGCAATTAGTTTATTTTCATCGTTTAGCATAACAAACAATAATAGCTATAGTGGCTCTTGAAGTAGCATTAGTACCCACATAAGAACAAAGTAAATTTATACTTTCTGGAAAAAGACCACATCATTTTCAGGAGCGCTCAACTGCGCTCCCCAACGCTTGCCCAACCATTGAAAGGTTTCTAGCGAAAAGAAACACACATGGGTTTGATCATTTTTATAGTGCCAATTAGAAAAGGCCTGTTGATCGATAACCCGTTTGGTCATAATTCCAAGGGTTCCACCCGGCTTTAAACAAGACCAGAGCAGATCCAGTTCATCCCCAGGATGATGTAGGTGCTCGACCACTTCAGTGGCCACAATAAAGTCATATTTATGATCAAAAACACTATTGTTTGGGGCATAAAATGGATCATAAATATTTACTGTATGCCCGGCATTTTCGAGCATAAATGAAAGTGTTGGTGTCGGCCCTGAACCAAAATCCAAACCCAGACTGTTTGGTTTTAAGCGTTTGCAAAGCGGTATGCTCAGGCGCTCGAGAAATCGCTGGTAACCCTTATCTACAATAGAGTTTTCATGCAGGTCGTAGACGGCCTTTTCCTGATTTGCTGATAATAACTGGTGCTTAGGCACGAATACCAGAGAACATATCGGACAAAACAGGTAATCACGCTTGTCCTGATAATAGGCACGGCATTGCGTTGTCAAACAGATTGGGCAGCTTGTATCAGCGATACTATTAATCAATATATTCCCAGCTTTCAGCACCATCAAATTTTCTTTCAATGATGTTATCCATCGAAGACTGATCGAATAATCTGGAGTTAATAGCCACCCGAGCAGTTTCACATTTTTCTGTGCTGGTGTAGTGGGTAGAGCAGCCACAAGTAGGGCAGTGATGAAAGTCAAGATATCGATCTCCCCAGGCATAGGTGACTGAGGGTAGCTCGCGAAATTTGGTGGTGACTTCATCGGGTTGGTAATATGCCCAGCGTGCTCCCAAACGGACGCATATAGAACAATTGCAGCTGGTCACTGATTCTGGGAGCTGTTCAACTACCAATTCTATATTGCCGCAATGGCAGCTAGCCTGATACATATTGAGGTTCTCGTCGTTGTCTTGAGTGAATTGGTTCTAGGCTACTTGTTTGGTTAATACTTCTTGAATTCGGAGCAACTTATCGCGCATCTCAGGACCGCGGGTGCGATTACTGGGTACACCAGGAAACAGTACCAGCGCTGCCACAGCCTCAATAACATCATCCACATGATTATCTTGTTGATATTGCATTAACAATGGCTCAATTTCATGCTCGTATTTTGCTTGTAGTAAGGTATAAATTTCGGCAGCACTTTCGGGGTACTTCAGGTCATTTATATTTTCTAGAGATTCAACTAACTCCGCACTGTTATAGTCGGAAAAATCAATTTTGTTGTTCAGCGTATTGGTCATATTAATCTCGCTAGGGCAGATACATGTGTTACTTAAAAATACGTTTCATCAGGGATACTGATTTGCGTGCACCTATTATGGCAGATGTTGTCATTAAACCGGCCATCATTGCACCTGTGACCCCACAGGTCATTACGTCCTGACCAGTTAACCAGAGTCCTTTGAAGCGCGTATGTGGTCCAAGCCAGGTTTGCTGTAAGCGCTCCGAATCGTGGTCCAGTCCATACAGTTCACCTTGTTGGTATGCACAAAAGTGATCGGTAGAAAGTGGGGTCGATACTTCATAATAATCAACTTTACCATCTAGTTGTGGCAGTTTCTCATACAGATGCTGCATCAGACGCTCGCCAAGTTTAGCTTTGAAGGCATCATAATCATCACCCCGTTTTCCCCAACTGGTGTCCCGCCACTGTTTAAACCAGGCATAAGGCGCAGGAGCAACGATTTCGATAGTCGCCGTACCGGGGTGTCGGCGTGAATAATCAGGATCTTTGGCAGATGGAAATGAAATATAGACGACCGGGAATGCTGCCTCTGGGTTTTCCAGAAAATTATCGACAGCTGTGTCGTAATCGTTACCA
>CAXMRK010000178.1:0-14420 GCA_964195815.1 uncultured Acidimicrobiia bacterium
TTACCGAGAGCGTAGGGTGCTGTTAGCGCAGCGTAACGCACGAAAAGCCATAATTCCCACGGCAAAAAACTAGGCAAACAGGAAAGCACAGTGTCACCTAAAGAAAGTTTTAACTACCTGAGGAATATCTTACTGGCACCGGTATATGATATTGCGCGTGAAACAGAAATTACACGCATGGAAAAATTATCCCAGCGTCTGGGAGTGCAAATACTACTAAAACGTGAAGATCTTCAAACAGTCCATTCCTTCAAGCTAAGAGGCTCATATAACAATCTGGTGCAGCTATCTGACGAGCAAAGGCAGCAGGGCGTCATTGCTGCCTCAGCAGGAAATCATGCCCAGGGATTAGCCCTGGCAGCTAATAAGTTGGATGTCAGCGCAACCATCGTAATGCCAATCACTACGCCTGAAATCAAGGTGAATAGCGTCCGTCATTTGGGTGCAGATGTGCGTTTGCTAGGTAAGAGCTTTGATGAAGCGCTGCTGGAATGCACCAGGCTGGCTGCAGCTGAGAATAAGACCATTATTCACCCCTTTGATAACCCGGATGTGATTGCCGGTCAAGGGACTGTTGCGGTAGAGCTACTACGTCAGGTACCGAATCTGGATATTGTTTTTATCCCTTGTGGTGGCGGTGGCCTATTAGCTGGCATGGCGGTGTATTTAAAACAAATGTGCCCGCACATAAAAATTATAGCGGTTGAGGCTGATGATTCTGCCTGCCTTAAAGCTGCATTGGATGCCGGTAAACCGGTTGATCTGGAGAGTGTGGGTTTATTTGCCGATGGCGTAGCTGTGAAACGTATTGGTGATGAAACATTCCCTCTGATTCAGCAATATTGCGATGCTGTAATTACTGTATCCAGTGATGAGATTTGCGCTTCAATAAAAGATATATTTGAAGAAACCAGAGTGATTGCTGAGCCTGCTGGTGCTTTATCTCTGGCAGGGCTGCAAAAATACTGTCACCAGACTGGAGTGGCTGATTCAGCGCAATTAGCCGCTATCCTTTCAGGTGCAAACATGAATTTTCACAATTTGCGCTATGTCTCTGAACGTTGTGAGTTGGGTGAACAGAAAGAAGCCATTTTGTCGGTCACGATACCGGAAGAAAAAGGTAGTTTTAAATCATTTTGTGAATGCCTGGGTGGACGGGTCATCACTGAATTTAACTATCGCTATAGCGGTGGTTCAGCAGCCAATATTTTTGTAGGCATCCGCTTGAGTGGCGGCCACGAGGAACGTCAACAGCTTATTGCAGAACTGGTCAAGAATCATTACAAGGTTGATGATTTTTCGGATAATGAGCTCGCAAAGCTCCACATACGACATATGGTTGGTGGCAAGGGATTGGCAAATATCAATGAACGAGTATTCAGGTTTCAATCACCCGAATACCCAGGGGCACTTGAAGAGTTTTTAAATACCCTGGGAGCTCTGTTTAATATTACTCTTTTCCATTACCGCAACCATGGTGCTGCTTTTGGGCAGTTACTGGCTGGTTTTGAGGTGCAGCCAGATAATGAGTTGGCATTTTTCAGTCATTTAAAAGCTTTGGGTTATGAATGGACAGAAGAGACAAATAATCCTGCATATCACTCATTTCTGGAACGCAGTTAAAGCAGGCGAGGCAGTACCCCGAATAGTTCATCTACATGGAGTGCATCTTTTTACGCGGCGTTTATTCAGCTTTCAGTGATGCGTAATACGCGGCAAGGTCTGCCAGATCTTCTTCGTTCAGTTCTTCCAGAAACCACAACATCATTTCAGCTGTATTTGGACGCTCGCCATTTTTGAATGCCACAAGTTGCTCAAACAGATAATCTTCGTCTAGCCCGGATATTTTGGGGTATTCCTCATTACCCATACCATCTACACCGTGGCAATCCGAACACTCAGGGCTCAATTCGCTACCTCTTTCCGGGTCGCCTTTAGCCAGGGCTAGTGGGCTTGCGAATAATAAAATGAGTGCTAATGTTGCTATCTTGTTCATTTTTTTCATCATAGTGAGTTCTACTTTTAGCGCCAGGAAGGTATGCTGTTTTCATAGTTTAAAATATCATCTTCACTCTGTAGCGTCCAGTCAATGGCGTCTATTCCTTCCAATAAACAGTGTTTGTGAAAGTTATCGATTGCAAATGCATATACAGATTTTCCAATGTTAATGGTTTGTGCCTGGAGATCAATCTCAGCATTTATGTTTTCCTCTGCAGCCAGGCTTAGAAGTATATTGACATTGTCTTCAGAAAGTACCACGGGTAGCAAACCAATATTGAAACAGTTGGCATAAAAAATATCTGCAAAACCAGGGGCGATAATGACTTTAAATCCATATTCCTGTAATGCCCATGGGGCATGTTCGCGACTACTGCCACAACCAAAGTTTTTTCCGGTTATCAGGATTGAGGCGTTTTTGTACTTGGGTTTATTCAGAATAAAATCTGGATTATTCTGTTCTCCTTCAGTATCTGCATAGCGCCAGTCATGGAATAAATGTTTGCCAAAGCCAATTCGCTTGGTACTTTTTAGAAACTGTTTTGGAATGATCTGGTCAGTGTCAATATTGGCCTGGTCTAATGGCACAATTTGCCCCTGGTGCTGAATGAATTTGTGCATGCTTATTTACTACCTGTTACAGCTACGAAGTGTCCTGCAATAGCCGCTGCTGCTGCCATAGCTGGACTCACCAGATGGGTGCGGCTATCACGTCCCTGGCGGCCTTCAAAATTTCGATTACTGGTTGAGGCACAACGATCGCCAGCACTCAAGATATCGTCATTCATGGCCAGACACATTGAACAGCCGGGTAAACGCCATTCAAAACCAGCATGGGTAAAAATTTGATCAAGACCCTCAGCTACAGCTTGTTCACTGACTCTGTATGATCCCGGTACCACGATGGCGCTTACTGAGTCGGCGACCCTTCTACCGGCAATCACCGCTGCGGCAGCTCTGAGGTCTTCAATGCGACTATTGGTACAGGAACCGATAAATACTTTATTGATATTAATATCGGTGATTTTCTGTCCCGCTGTTAAACCCATGTAATCAAGTGCATTAGAACAGGATTCACGATCGCTTTGGTTGCTAAATGAAGCAGGTGAGGGCACCTTGCCATGGACACTGACTACCTGGCCGGGATTGGTACCCCAGGTTACCTGAGTACTGATCTCTGCTGCATCAAGGTGAATCGTTTTATCAAAAACAGCATCCTCATCACTATAGAGCTGCTGCCACGCAGCTATAGCTTGTTTCCAGTTGTCTCCTGTGGGTGCATAATCCCGACCCTTTATGTAATCGAAAGTAGTTTGATCTGCTGCAATTAGGCCGGCTTTAGCACCAAACTCGATGGACATATTACAAATAGTCATTCGCTCTTCCATGCTTAATGCGGCAATCGCATCGCCCGAATATTCAACCACATATCCGGTTGCACCAGCATGGCCGATGACACCGATAATGCTAAGGATAATATCCTTGGCGCTAATCTCCTGATTGATTTTCCCCTCAACTACCACGTTCATGGTTTTAGCTTTGTTTTGAGCTAAGGTTTGGGTAGCAAGAACATGCTCAACTTCTGAGGTGCCAATGCCGAAAGCCAGAGCTCCAAATGCCCCGTGAGTAGCAGTATGTGAGTCACCACAGACAATGATGGTACCAGGCAGGGTTAAGCCTAGTTCGGGGCCAATCACATGCACAATCCCTTGATTTTTATGCCCCATTCCAAATAATTTAATGCCGAAATCTTTACAGTTCTTTTCTAATGTTCTCAGCTGGTTGGCACTGGCTGGACCGACCGCATCATAGCCTGGAGATTGAGTTGAGATATTATGGTCCATAGTGGCTATCGTACGTTCAGGGCAGCGTACTTTGCGTCCATGAAAAGCCAGATTGGAGAATGCCTGTGGCGAGGTGACCTCGTGGATTAAATGCCGGTCTACATACAGCAAGGGAGTTTCACCGGGCTTGTCAGTGATCAGGTGCTGCTGCCAGATTTTTTCATATAAGGTCTTGCCTTGATTATTCTGCACGAGCTAAGTCCTTTATGTGTTCACAAATATGCGCACCCATCTGCGCAGTGCTTACTGCTGATGATGCATTGTTTTGACTCAATAAATCAGCAGTTAGTATGCCCTTAGCAAGGGTTTTTGCAACAGCTGTTTCAATCAATTTCGCCGCTTTTTCCTGCTTCAGGCTATAACGCAGCATTAATGCCGCAGAGAGTATCTGTGCCAATGGATTAGCGATGCCTTTACCGGCGATATCTGGTGCGCTACCACCAGCAGGTTCATATAAACCAAAACCATGTTTGTTCAAGCTAGCGGAAGGCAACATACCCATCGATCCGGTAATGATTGCACACTCATCAGAGAGAATATCTCCAAATAGATTTGAGCATAAAACAACATCAAACTGCGCTGGTGAACGGATCATCTGCATCGCTGCATTATCAATATACATATGCTCCAGGGTCACTTCCGGGTAATCTGCTGATACTTCATTGACAACTTCACGCCATAGCTGGCTGGATGCCAATACATTGGCTTTATCAACAGAAGTGACATGCTGTTTCCGATTTTTCGCAGCCTGAAAAGCCAGCTGACTTATACGTCTGATCTCAGCCCGGGTATACACCATAGTGTCGGTGCCTGTTTCATTTTCACCGCTGCCTGATCGTCCTTTCGGATTACCGAAATAAATGCCACCGGTCAATTCGCGCATAATCAGAATATCGAAACCAAGCTCGGAAATATCGGCGCGTAAGGGTGATAGCTGCGACATTTCTGGCAGTAATTGTGCAGGTCGCATATTGCAAAATAAATTGAAGTGACCGCGTAAGCCAAGTAGAGATGCTCTTTCTGGTTGTTCTGCAGGGGGTAAATCAGCCCACTTTGGACCGCCTACAGAACCAAACAAAATAGCATCTGCCTGCTCGCAGCCTGCTATCGTTGCTTTAGGTAAGGCCATGCCATGCTTATCAATGGCGCAACCACCTACATCATAGTGTTTGAGTGTAATGGGGATGGAAAGACACGAGCAAACTGTGGTCATCACTTTAACGGCTTCTGCCATTACTTCGGGCCCAATCCCGTCTCCAGATAATATTGCGATAGTTGACATGTTTATCCAGCACTCACTTGATTGGCATCTTCGGATTGTTGTTTTATTTTAGCCACAGTTTTCGCCCGATATATATTATTTAACACATGCACCAATGCTTTGGCGGAGGCTTCAATTATATCTGTAGCCAGTCCAAAACCATGGAAATTTCGACCTTGCCAGGCAACAATTAGCTCCGCCTGACCTAAACTGTCTTCACCTTCGCCTTTCGCGGATATGCGGTAACTGACAACATCGAACTCAAAGTCTATAGCCTGGCGGATTGCGGAATATAATGCATCCACTGGGCCGTTACCTGTCGCTGCTTTTTCCGCTGTTACATCGCCAGAAGAAAGTTGAATGCTTGCGGTTGCGATGACATTTAAACCCGATTGCACACTTAAATAATCCAGCTTATAAAAATCCTGTTTATGTTCTTGCTGTTCCATAAACAACATGGCTTCAAGGTCATCATCAAATACCTGGCCTTTTTTATCAGCCAAAATCAGGAAGTCCTGATAGAGTTCTTCCAGATCAAAATCGGTTTCTAAATAACCCATCTCTGCCATCCGGTGCTTGATGACATGCCGGCCACTGCGTGAAGTCAGGTTAAGTTTATTCTGGTGAATACCGACACTTTCTGGTGTCATTATTTCATAAGTATCGCGAGATTTTAGTACCCCATCCTGGTGGATACCCGATGAGTGACTGAAGGCATTCGCGCCGACAATGGCTTTGTTATTTTGTACTGGCATATTACACAGGTGGCTGACCAGTTTAGAAGTACGGGAAATCTCAGTGTGTTTTATATTGGTGGATAAATTCAGTTGTTTTTCACGGGTTCTGAGAATCATCGCGATTTCTTCGAGAGCAGCATTGCCTGCACGCTCTCCGATACCATTAACAGTACACTCTATTTGCCGTGCGCCTGCATTCACGGCTGCTAAAGAATTAGCTACAGCCAGGCCCATATCGTTATGGCAATGTACTGAAATAACCGCCTTATCTATATTAGGGACGCGGTTAAATAACTGTTGGATAATGCCTGAGAATTCATCCGGCAGGGTATAACCGACTGTATCTGGAATATTGACTGTAGATGCGCCTGCATTTATTGCCAGTTCAACCATTCTGCATAGGTTATCGATAGGGGTTCTACCGGCATCCTCACAAGAAAACTCTACATCATCAGTAAAGTTACGCGCATATTTCACCGCATTAACTGCCATATCCAGTACATCCGTAAACTCGCAGCGCAGTTTTTCTTTGACATGTACATCAGAGGTGGAAATGAATGTATGGATGCGGAACTGGTCTGCTACGCGGAGTGCGTCAGCGCAGGCTTTAATATCCCCTTCAATAGCCCGAGAGAGGGCACACACTCGGCTCTGTTTGATAGTAGCCGCGATTTTCTGGACTGATTTAAAATCCCCAGGGGATGACACCGGAAAGCCAACTTCCATTACATCGACACCCAGTCTTTCTATTGCTAGTGCGATTTGTAGTTTTTCATGTGCAGATAAACTCGCATTTAACGCCTGCTCGCCGTCGCGTAAGGTGGTGTCAAAAATAATAATTTTATCGTTCATGGCTTTTCTCAAGTGTTTATATTTCTATTGGCAAAAAAAAACCCGCGTTTTAGACGCGGGTTTTGTATGAATTCGTTTTATTAGCTAAACAAGACAACAAGACCCGCGCAATCGACTTGCGAGTAAAAGGTTTTCAAGTAGTAGCTGTGTTGTTCTTGTTGTCATCTGTATTTAGTTGTTCATAGAGCCGTTGGATGAGTTTAAGTTATTCGCTTTCTATTGCTGTGTCAAGCCTGCAGCTTATGTTTATCTGAATCGAGATTCCAATAGTCTGTTGGTTAGCGATCAGATATGTTTTGTCGACTATTAAATAGAGTTTATCAGCGTTACAATTTAGTGTAGTGTCCTATACTAGCCTCTAACCAAAAAGGAGAATATTCACATGGCAACCTATGAATGTAAAAAATGTGGTATGAGTGTTAACGCGACTTGTGGGCACTGTGATGCAGCTTTAGAAAATGATTCCCTGAAACTTGATGATGGTAGAGAAGTACAGATATCCAAATGCCCAAATGGCCATGGAAAAATTAAGTCGCCTTTATGTTGTGGCGAAGACATGAGTTGCTCACTAGGCTAATTGATCGGCTATCGGAGGTTTAAATGGCAGGAGGATTTGCCAAAGACGGAGCAGTGCAAGAGCAAATTGATGCAACCATTGAGGATGCAATCAATCGAGCTCGTAGCCAGCTACCAAGTGGTAATAGCTTAAGCTACTGCGAAGAATGCGACGCCGAAATTCCTCTAGCCCGGCGTCAGGCTGTTGCTGGTGTTCGTCTTTGTATCAACTGCCAGGAAGTGGCTGATAAAAAGAGCAAAGATCTCGGTGGTATCAACAGACGTGGTAGTAAAGACAGTCAATTGCGCTAGCTGATTAATACAGCTGTTTATTATCGATAATCTGCATAAAGTCGACTGACCCAGCTAAGCCGAGGTAAAAACTCATCGCGTAATTGCTGAAATTCAGCCGGTATGTTTTCAGGCCAGTCCAAACCGTATTGATCTTCCATTGTTAGTGGTGCAAATAAAGCTGCGGCAGCAAGGTCTGCACGACTAAATTGATCACCAACCAGAAAACGATTGTTTTTATAGTGCTGATCCAGCTTGTCGACTGCAAGATTTAAAGCTTGCCGCGACTGAGTGGCTGTTTCTGTATTTATCCGCATGAATTTGCGCATTATTTTCTGTAATTTCGGGAACACAATAAATAAATACATGCGGCTATACCAGGGGCCGTTATGGGCAAAGAATGGTTTTACAATGCGGGGATGATTTAACAGTATATGGTAGACACACAGGCGCACATTTACGCCCGCTTGCTGATCCAGATAAGTTTCCCACTCCAACGCTTCCTGTTTTAAATTTTCTGTTGCGGGCGTGAGCTGTTTATCTGGAAAATGGTGATCCAGGTAATCAATAATTTGAATTGAGTCCTGAATGAATTCTTCACCGTGCTGGATGATAGGCACAGAAGAGCGCAGTCCCATTTTTTGGGTCTGTTTGATATGTAAGCCCGGTACTAATGTGATCGCTTCATGCTCAATGTTTTTATAATCGAGCGCCCAGCGAATTTTTTCGCAGTAATGTGAAATTGGAAACTGAAAGAGTTTTATCATTTTTAAATTTTCCATATTATTGGATGTCGAACAGTTTCGCGCTGTTCGCAAATAACTCTGTGGGCACACCCAAAGCTTGTTTTAAGGCAATGTCTCTATCCCAGGGGTTGCTGATTGCAGATATTTCCTTCATCTGCTGCAAGCTTAGGTTTAACGGAAAATAGTAGGGGGAAACAAGGATCATATTTGTTAGTGGATAATCACTGGCATAGAGCAAACGATCTTTCAATTCAGGCGCGAGCATTGCCTTATTCAAATAACCCAGTTTATTGAGTTGGGTCAAACTTGAAATTTCACTGTAAAGATTAGGGTATTTTTCAAACATTGGCAAAATGCGTTCATAGTTACTTACACCATCTGTTTCACCAGTGGTGGCAATATGTGCTGCGATCACTGTCACCCCAAGAGACAAGGGCAACTCCAGGCGCAAGGGATCACCTAATTCATCTTTTGCCTCACCAAAAGAGCGTTCTTGTCCTGCATGGCACAACAACGGCAAACCCAGTGCTATCATTTTGTTATAAAAGGGAATCAGACGTTGATCAGATGGGTCAATATATTGAATATTAGGGATCCACTTGATTAGTTTCGCACCTTGTTGTTTAACCCGCTCCAATCGCTGCAGAGCATCTTTGCGGTAAGGATTGATGCTCGCACCAAAATAAAGATTCGGATACTTAGCGGTTTCTGTGGCGAGAAAATCATTTGGAATGTAAACCTGGGTTTTAACTCTATCTAATTCACCCGATTCGTTGATGACCCCGTCCATAGCCAGCACGATAGCACCACTGACATGTTTTGAAGCGTGAACAGTTTCAGCCAGGCGCTGCACAATAAAGCGATCACCATATTGCTCTACTTGTTCACGATTAACCCCAAAGGCGTCCAGATATATATCAAATTTGTAACTATTCTCCAGATCAGCAGATACAAAAGCACCACTATTTCCATAACCGAGGCCGGCAATATGCACATGTGTATCAATGATAGAGGCAGTGGGTAATGTTGATATTGGTTTTGCTGGACCAGTGAAAAGTATGTTTCGTGCTAGTACTAAAGTTCCGGCTAAAAGAAAAATTATCAGAACGGCAAATTTTGTTAAACGGATAATGGATGTCACCATAAGATTAAACCTGATAGCCATTAATTCAACGTTGAGACTGGTAATAGTAACCTAATAGAATCCCTTGCTGCGCAAAAAATATGGATTACTGTGCACCTTTTTATTTGAGAGTATGATAATTTCGTACTCAAATACAAGCATAAGGAAATTAATATGTCAGATAATAATGCAAGCGGCAGCTGCTTCTGTAAGAAAGTAAGTTACAAATTAAGCGGTAATATGGGGGTCTTCCAATATTGTCATTGTAGTCGTTGTCAGAAAGTTACCGGCAGTGCGCATGCGGCTAACTTATTTGCTGCACCAGAAGATTTTAGCTGGACTGGTGGCGAAGAATTTATCGGTCGTTATGATCCCCCAGAAACAAAATATTTCGCGACCTCATTTTGCAAGAATTGCGGCTCGTCATTACCCTGGTTGTCAAAAAGCGGGCAGGTGGTTGTGGTGCCTGCAGGGTCTCTCGATGAGGATCCCGGTATACGTCCCACGCAGAATATTTATTGTGGTTCGCGCTCAGCCTGGTACACCGATGCAAGCTCAATAAGGGAATTTCAGGAAGGTCCTCCCACTAAGGGCTAATTGCGTTACTCAAAAAAGAAGAAGACCCTAGCCAACTCAACTAGGGCCTTCATGACCCCCGAAGGGATCTGAGGAGACTGTTTACTGGATAATCTTGCTAATCCAGTATGGGTTGCCCAATAACGATGGGCGTTGTTGCCGTGGTGCGAACACCGTCACTCGCCGTTAGAGTAGCTCAGTGTTGGACGAACACCATATGACCAGATAAAAGCCCCCTTTTTCCTTGTCAAATGTTGGCCGACCAGAAACAGAATCAATACCTTGTGACCATTGGTTTGGATTTCAGTTTTTTCTCCAGATATGTTATCGATATAAACTTTTTCACAAAGATAGCATAGCTAATACAACCTTAAGCAAAACTGAAATTGATTTTAAGCTTAGGTTAAGGTTTCTCTGGCGCGATGCCGAGCCTGTTGCATGCTGTAATTGGGCAAGATTTATTTAATCGGTTTGGGTCCGATTAGTTGCCTGCGGCAGCATTTTGGGCAGCTAGAGAAGTCCCCAAAAAAAGAGATTATTATGCGGTGTATAGATTTTTAATCTACAGCTTATTGATAATCCCCTGCTGTGTCATAATAATGCTCTGAAATGTGTTCGCTGAGATTAGAAGCAGACTCAATTTTATCCAGGAGCTAGCATTTTTTGTAGTTGGAAAAACAACCGGGGCAAGTAGGAATAACCATGAGCGTAAAAAAAATTAGAGTTTTAATTGTTGCTATCAGCAGTCTGTTTATATTGACACCAACAACGGTTTTTGCGGGAGCGGACAGCGGCTTTTATATCGGTGCAGGTATTGGTGATGCCCCGGTCAAAGTATTCGATTTTGATGAAAATGATTTTGCATTTAAAGTGTTTGGTGGCTACAACTTTGGAGTTATCCCGCTGCTTGATCTGGCGGTAGAAGCATCCTATGTGGATTTCGGTAATCCGAGTACAAGATCAGTGAGTGTCGGAGTCACCGGGGTCAATGCTTTTGGCTTAGCCGGCCTTAATTTCGGTCCTTTTGGGGTTTTTGCAAAGGCGGGACTGGTCAACTGGGATGCTGATATTAGAATTGACACTTTCAAAAGCAGTGAATCAGGGACAGACCCTGCCTATGGCATTGGCGCCAGGTTCCAGTTTGGTTCACTAGCGATGCGGGCAGAATATGAATTCTATGACCTTGGTAGTTCAAGCGATATCTCAATGCTATCAGTGAGTGCGGTATTTACTTTTTAAGGTAAAGGAAAATACCGAATTCACTTATTGTTATTAAACATAAAATCTGAATTAAAACGACTTGTCTTTCTCATCCTTGCAAACGCTTTATTTTCTGCAACGGCAAATGTCGCGCGACAGTGAAGCGTCTTTTTCTGAATTGCGCCAACGTGACCGCAAGATTGGCTTAGGCCAAAGTGAAGAAGAAAAGTCTGATCTCTCAAAACAGATAAACAACTGGCTATCAAGGTTGATCACAGCGAAGGATAAAAAACGCTTCGCGGCCATTGAGTCTTCTCAGCGGCTGATAAATACCGGGATCATCTTACTAGCACTGTTGTTGGGTTGGCTGACTGTCACCGGGCTTTTTCAATATGATGGACAGGGCAGGGTAAACCTGGTTTACCTGATGATTATCCTTGTCGGTTTGCAGATGGGCTTAATTTTGTTAACCCTCATCGCTATGCTGCCTCAATCTTTAACGAGTTGGATACCTGGTTTTTCCAGCTTACAGCGTTTATTAAAGTGGTTCAGCCCGGGACGTTTACAACGCTTAAGCTCGCGCTATTTAGCGACAGTTAATACTGCTGGAAATACTGCAAAGTTAAAGCATAAGCAGGCGATCTTTGCTGACATTTCCAAGTGGCAGATATTCAGTGGCTCACAACTTTTTGGGGTGGTTTTTAATCTCGCAGCATTAGTATCCATTTTTGTACTGATCGCCAGCAAAGATATTGCCTTTGGCTGGAGCTCAACCTTAGATATTAGTTCGGCATCAGTATTGCGATTGAGTAATGTACTGTCTCTGCCCTGGCAAAGTTGGCTGCCTGCTGCAGTACCTGATTTACAGTTAATCGAGGCTAGTCACTATTTTCGCTTGCAAAATGGTATTGCTGCAGAGGTTCAGCCGCAAATGCTGGGGCACTGGTGGCCCTTTATTATGCTCAGTCTGGTGTTTTACGGGCTCATCCCTCGGTTAATTTTATTCCTGGTATGTCGCTTAAAATTGCGCTCAGCTTATTCCCGAACTCTGCGCTATTATCCGGGTGTTAATGAACTAGTGGCACGCTTGAATTCAGCACTCATTGAAACCGGTAGCAGCACACAGACAGATGCTTCGAAGGCAGCAGTAAAAATTGTTAATCATGTCGCCAACCATCAGCGTCAATTAATTAATGAGGCGCTTATTTTAATAAACTGGGGTGGGTTTGAACTAGATGATTCTTTGTTGCTGGAGGATTTAGTTAAAACTGGACAATTTTCAATCCAGACATCCCACTCAGCAGGCTCAAATCGCAGCCTTGAAGAGGATGCTCTGCTTATCAGTTCTATTGCTGCGAAACAGTCAAAAACAACAGTTGGCATATTGCTGAAAGCATGGGAGCCACCATTGGGAGAACTGACCGATTTCCTTAGCGATTTAAGGCGTTCGGGATTCCCACAAAGACCCATTATTTTATTGCCAACCGCAATCCAGTCAAAACGCTTAGCGCAACCACGGCAGTCAGACATTGCCGAATGGCAACGCTATTGTGATGGACTGGCGGATCCGTGGATTTCAGTCATTCCTGTTGTTCCAGAGGAGCAGGGCAAATGAAGTCGCCTTGCTTTGCTGTTGTAGGTCATCCCAATAAAGGTAAGTCCAGTATTGTGGCAACCTTGTCTCTTGATGACTCAGTTGCTATCGCGCGGTCTTCTGGCACAACCCATCAATCTCAATCCTTTCCAATGAAAATCGATGCTCGGATCATGTATGAACTGGTCGACACTCCCGGCTTTCAACGTGCTCGAAAAGCATTGCAGTGGATGCAAAAAGAGGCAACTAAGGTCCATGATCGGCCTGAAGTAGTAAAGCACTTTGTGGAGCATTGGCAAGATTCTGATCAATTTGTTGATGAATGTGAACTGTTAAAGCCAATTATTGATGGTGCTGGGATTATCTATGTTGTGGATGGTTCCAGACCCTATGGTGATGAGTATGAGGCGGAAATGGAAATCCTCCGCTGGACAGGGCAGCCAAGTATGGCTTTGATAAATCCAATTGAGAGTGAGGAATTTGTTGATGAATGGCGGGCGGCCCTGAATCAGTATTTCAGGATCACCCGCGTATTCAATGCCATGAGTGTTGAGTTCGCTAAGCGAATTGATATTTTGACTGCTTTTGGGCAGTTGCATGAGGCCTGGAGAGAGCCCTTGCAACAAGCTGTTGTAAGCCTGGCTGAATTACGCGATCAGCAGCACCATTCTGCTGCTGCTGTTATTGCAAATATGCTGGTGGATATGACCACTTTTGTAGTGAGCAAGAAGATTTCAGTTGATGCAGACCCAAAACAATATCAGCCGAGAATGCAAAAGAAATTTTTAAACAGGCTGCGTAAACTTGAAAAAAATGGACGTAAGCAAATTCAAAAAATCTATCAACACGACCGATTGCAAAGCAGAGAAGCTGCATTTGAGCTGCTTGATAGTGATTTGTTTAAAATGAAAGACTGGTATTTATGGGGGCTAGATAAAATGCAGTTAACAGCCATCAGTGCGGCAGCAGGAGCCACAGCAGGGCTTGCGGTCGATGCTGCAGTTGGTGGTGCATCTCTGCTTGCAGGGGCAGCAGCTGGTGGTTTGCTGGGTGGCGCGGGGGTCTGGTTAATGGCAGATAAGATTGCCCAGCAAAAAATTTCTGGAATGCTACCTCTGGGTGGAAAACAGCTCACTTATGGACCAGTAACAAATAAAAACTTCCCCTATGTGCTGCTGGGCAGGGCAATTTACCATCAACGAATGATAGCTGGTCGTCCCCATGCGCAACGCGATCAACTCACTTTGGAGATGGACAGCAAAATCGATTGGTTATCTGAGCTGAATACAGAGCAGCGCAAACAGCTTGATCAGCAGTGTAAAAAACTGGCGCGGCAGGAAATAGCCGAAGACTCAGTTGAGCAGCTTTCTGCATGGTTGTATCCAATCATTAGTGGTAGTTGACACTTATTTATCTGCTTGTGAATAATAAACGAGAGCTGGCCGATCCTGTTCAGCCGGGGTTAGGTCAGTAGCCCGTATATTGCACCAGTCGGTAGCGAGCCTCTCCATAAGCCAATGATCTGCTTGCACTAGATGGCATTATTTCAAATAAACTCCAGGGTACACTTTGTACACTGCTCGATACCTATCCCGGCCCTGGCTTGTTCATAGACCACTGCGATTGGTCTTCCCTCAGGCCAT
>CAXMRK010000179.1:0-4296 GCA_964195815.1 uncultured Acidimicrobiia bacterium
AATAGTATGAATTTTCTCAACTACAGCAGGGCTCAATCGGTTGCTTATTGAAAAAGAAATCCCAGAGACAGTATTCCTCAAGCTAGTACGGTTATAGAGTTTTTTTAGAATAGCATTAGAGATGAAGGGCATTAGTAACCTCGTCAGACAATAACTGGATTAAAACCCGAGTTGTTACTTTAATCTGATAATTTAAATAGCACCTTGACCTACGGCAACTTGCATCCTTCTCAAGCCCGAGAAAGAGCCTTCAACATAGCCAGAAATATTTGTACAAAAAATACCAGGGTGCACATTGTGCGCCCGTATTGTCATGTATTATTAAGTGATGGCTTTAATGCCCACGGCTACAACTTTATATTCCGGGGTCATGGCTTCCTGATCAAATACTCCCGAGGTGAGATGATTGATCGCAATCTCAGGGTAATGAAACGTTGTATACAGAATTCCAGTTTGAACTTCATCACTAATTTCACAGTGCAGACGTGTTGTGCCTTTAGGCGATGTGACTTCAACACAACCGCCATCAAGCAGGCCTTCTTTATTTGCATCTGCAGGGTTAATCAACAATACGTCTCGTTCTACGAGCTCACGATTAGGTGTTCGCCTGGTCATAGATCCACAGTTATAGTGCTCAAGCAAGCGGCCAGTAGTCAAAATATAGGGGTAGACTTCACCCGCATGTTCGACCAACTCCGGTGTCTCTTGAAAAGCATAATGTTTGAATTGGCCTTTCGGCAATTTAAATGCCTGTTGATGCAAAATCTGTGTATCAGTTCCATCAGCAGAAACAGGCCACTGCTTGCCATTTTCACCCAGATTCTCCCAGGTAATGCCTTCAAAAAACGGCACCACCCTGCTGATCTCAGCAAGGATTTCACTGGCATGATAATCACCTTGTGAATAACCCATTTTTTGCATAATGTCGCAAACTATCTGCCCATCTGAACGCGTGCCCTGCAAGGGTTCAATAACTTGATTAACACGCTGCACTCGACGTTCACCATTGGTAAATGTGCCACTTTTTTCAAGGAATGATGCTGCGGGTAAAACCACATCCGCCATTTCACAGGTTTCAGTCATAAACAGTTCCTGTACGATCAACAAGTCAAGCATCGTTAAGGAAAGTTTCACTTCGCAGGAATTGGGATCCGTTTGCATTAAATCCTCACCCATAATCCACAGGGCTTTTAGATCACCATCACGAGCTGCGCCAAACATTTCCGGTATTTTTAAACCGACCTCAGCTGGCACATCTACTCCCCAGTGCAACTGATAATGACCGCGTGCTGCGGGATCGGTGATATCAAGATAACCTGGGCCCTGATGAGGCTGCACACCCATATCTGCCGCACCCTGAACATTATTCTGCCCTCGCAGGGGGTTGACTCCTGTGCCTGGACGTCCGATGTTGCCGGTCATCATTACCATGGAGGCGATCATCATTATTGCGCGACTACCCTGATAGTGCTCAGTAACACCTAAACCATGGAATTCCATAGCCCGCTCGGCGCGGCCATAGATCAATGCACATTCTTCAGCATCCTCGAGTGAAACCCCCGTCAATTCTTGAAGATATTCCAGATCCTGAGATAGTACCTGTTGCCGGAATTCTTCAAACCCTTGGGTACGGCTGGCAACAAATTCTTGATCAACCAGATTATGTTGCAGCAGGTAATAACAAATCATATTCAGCAGCGCAACATTGGTCCCCGGCCTTGGTTGCAAGTGCAGGCGGGCATACTTGGTTAATTCAATTTTTCGTGGATCAATAATGATCAAATCAGCACCGGCGAGAGCTGCCTGTTTTAAGCGAGCTCCAGTTACTGGGTGGGCATCGGTTGGATTCGCCCCTATGATCAATATACAGTCGGCTAAAGGGATTTCATCAATTGAGTTTGTCGCAGCGCCGGTGCCATAAACCTGCTGCATACCATAGGCTGTTGGTGCATGACAAACCCTGGCACAACCATCAATATTGTTGGTGCCGATAACTGCACGCATAAACTTCTGCATCAAATAATTTTCTTCATTGGTACAGCGTGCGGAAGAAATTCCCGCAATTGCATCCGCGCCATGCTCAGTACGGATCTGCTGCAAACGCTCAGCAATAAAATCAAGTGCTTCATCCCAGCTAACTGGTACGTGTTTACCATTTTTTTTAATTAATGGTGAAGTCAGGCGATCCGGATGATATACATACCCAAAGGCATAGCGCCCTTTGACGCAGGTATGCCCGGCATTAACATCAGAACTTTCAACACCAGTGATGGCACGTATGCGGGTATCTTTGACTTTAACTTCCAAATTGCAGCCCACTCCACAATAAGTACAAGTGGTCGTTACTACCTGATCGGGCTTAAGTGATTTGGATCTATAGCGGTCCGTTATCGCATTGGTTGGACAAGTCTGCACACAGCGACCGCAGGAAACACAGCCCGCTTCCGAGAATGTACCCGCCTGCCCCTGAATAATGTGACTCTTAATGCCGCGATTTGCCATCGACAGAACAAATTGTCCCTGGACTTCATCACAGGCACGGATGCAACGATAACAGTGAATGCATTCTGCTGGATCAAAATGTATATAAGTGTGACTGTCTTCTTTACAGCCAGGTTCAGCCGTGTGTGGATAACGACTTTTAGTGATTTCATAATCAGCCAGCATTTGCTGAAATGGGCTGGCTATTTCACCAACTTGCGGAGTCAGTTTGTCTGCAGGAAAATTAGCTACCAGCAATTCGAGAATATTTTTGCGGACTGTTCCAATTCGTTCAGAACGAGTACTTATATATTGCCCTGCTGACACTGGAGTGTGGCATGAGGCAAGCAAGCGACCCGATGAGGAAGCATCTACTGAAACCTCTACCAGACACATTCGACACGCCCCAAAGGGTTCTAAAACCTGGTCGTGACAAAGCACAGGAATTTCATCTGTGTTCAGATTTCTACTGACAAAGTCATAGATGCTTTCATCGGCATAAAACTCATAGGCAGTACCGTTGATATAAGCCTGTTTCATGCACCTTCTCCCACCGAAAAGAATGCTGAGAGCTCATCAGCAAAGTAGTCCAAACAATTGCGCACAGGTAGAGGTAAACCACCTCCCAGAGCGCACAAAGATCCGCTTTCCAGCGTATCTAATAAATCATTAAACAAATCACGATCAATTTTCTTACCCAAGCCAGCAGTCTCTAACACTTGTGCACCTTTGGCTGTACCTAGCCGACAGGGTGTACATTTACCACATGACTCATGTGCCATATAACTGAACAGGTGATGAAGAAATTCAAGCATTGAAAAGTGTTCAGGAATTGCAACTATGCCTGCATGCCCAAGGGCAAACCCGGCCCCTTGCATGGTCTCAAAATCAAGTTTCAAGCCACTGATCTTATGCATTGGTATAACACAGCCTAAGGGGCCGCCCAATTGCAGCGCTTTAACCGGCGACTTGAAGCCTCCGGCGTGCTCATATACCAACTCTGAAAAATCTGTGCCCATATCAACCTCATACAATCCCGGTCGTACAAACTGAGCATCTAGAGATAATAATTTGGTACCACTGCTTTTGGCAGTACCGATTGCCGCATAGGCTTCACCACCCTGCTCCAGAATCCAGGGTACTGCGGCAAATGTTTCAACATTGGATAACAATGTCGGTTTACCCCAAAGACCATAACTGGCCGGGTAAGGCGGCCTGGTACGGACTTCCGGCCGTAAACCTTCTATTGAATTCAGCAGTGCAGTCTCCTCGCCACAAACATAGGAACCAGCACCCGGAATAATATAAAAAGAAAAATTATCTGTAATTTCGCCTGGTAGCTGCTGATACTGTTCAATCGCTGCACGTATTATTTCTATTGCTTCAGGGTATTCACGGCGAATGTACAACACACCCTGACGCGCCCCACAAATTATACCGGCAGCAAACATACCAGCTAATACCTTATGGGCTTGCTGCTCGAGTAAATAGCGATCTGAAAACGCTCCTGGATCACCTTCATCAGCATTACAGACGATGTATTTCTCATCACTGGTTTCAGTAGCGCAGGCCTTCACCTTAAGTGCAAAGGGAAACCCTGCTCCACCACGGCCGCGCAAACCTGAGTGTTGCAGTTGCTGTTGCGGGTCGATAGATTCGAGTGAAGCACGATATAAACTCTCGATATCATCAACCGAGGCTGTTAACACGGCGCTTGTTGCCAGCCTGTATATAGGCATTTCTACAGCAGTGAAACTATCCCCGGATTTTGCCAGGCTATGCAACCGACCCTGATCATCCTGGCGCAGCAAACCG
>CAXMRK010000180.1:0-15504 GCA_964195815.1 uncultured Acidimicrobiia bacterium
GGTCGCCGGTGATGATGATCAGGCAATTTTTATTAATCTTATTGGACAAATAGATCCAAAAAACCTCGGAAAAATTACCAACTCCTTTGATATTGACGTTGATGTTGATGTTGACTAAACGAGTCTGATGAGATGAATAATTTGAAACACAAATTTAGATTCAAACAATTCCTGATCGCTTGCAGCCTGCTGGTTTTGTTATCAGCTTGCGGCATCACCGGCCACCGACCATCGGATCCGGGTTATGCCAACTATGAACTGCCAGGCTGGAGCGAAGCAGATCGTGTTATGACCATATCATTAGGCCCTGCCATCATGCGGATGGCGCGTTGGGCGGTTGATGATGAAGACGAAGAAGAATTACAAGGCTTGCTCGATGAAGTTCGTGCCGTGCGGGTAGCAATCTACGAGATAGAAGGTGATAGCACCCGCTTACAATCACGTCTTAAAGATACCAGCCAGGAACTACAGAATAAAGGCTGGGAGGTGCTGGTTAAAGTTCAAGAAGAAAATGAACAGACTCTGGTTATGAGCAGAATCAAAAATGAAGTGATGACAGGCATTGTCATACTGGTTCTGGATGAACAAGAAATGGTGTTTGTAAATCTTATGGGAAATATCAATCCAGCACACCTCGGAGATATTTTACGAGAACTGGATGATGACACAGAAGCTGATCTGGATATCGATATTCCTGAAGACTTAGAATCAAAAAATACACAACAGGCTATCTAAAGCCTGTTACAAACGGTGGGATCGGGTAAAATCAGGCAATGATTTTATCTGACCCCAACCGACAAAAGCCTTTTCTGAGCAGCATGCAAACCCTATTACTACTCGCAACGCTCTGTTTTAGTCTTGCTGCCTGTGCAAGCTCGGAGCCATATGTCACTCTGAAAGGTCATAAAATTCAGGTTGAGGTGGTAACCACACTGGAAAAACAAGCGCTGGGTTTAATGTACAGAACAGAAATGGCCGCAGATAATGGCATGTTATTTGTTTATAAACAGCCAGCGATGATGTCGTTTTGGATGAAGAACACCCGCATACCTCTGGACATTTTATATTTCGACCAGAACCTGAAATTAATCAATATTTCTGCAAGCACCCCTCCATGCATTACCCCGAATTGTCCGGCCTACCCTAGCACTGCTCCGGCACAATATGTGCTTGAAATCAATGCCGGTCTGGCAGCCCAGTGGCAGCTTGAGAAAAACGAGAAACTGGCTTTGCATCTCGATTAACAGACATCTTTTTGGGCGGCACAATCCCCGCATCATCAAACCAGACCGTTTGAAATGGTACCAGCTGCTCATCTGCACCGAGTTGATCGAGTAAGTTATCGGCATCTGTTCCTTCAAAAGGCACGAATACTTTCATTACAGTCTCCTACAAAGCTATCAGAAACTGCATTTTGCAGATAGATTATGTCGATTTAATGACAGAATCTGCCAACACACCCCATCCAGCTGGCAGGAGCAATATTGCTAATCAGTCCGCTCTTCAGATGAAGACTTTTCTGTGGGCTTACGCCACCGGGTTAGCATCAAAGTACCCAGGCCCAATAAGATTTCATCTGCAAAGGGCACAGGGTCAGGAATCACTATATCCAAACCCAAAAGCACGGCAAATAGAAAAAACAAATAGGGAAACCGCAGACCCGCAGCAAAGCGCGTAAGTAAACCTACTATTCCAAGGCGCGAAATTGACATTGCTATTCTCCAACTAATATAAGTTTCAAACTTGATAAATGCGAATGAAATAGCGAAACTATAAAATGCACCAGAAAAGTTCAATATATTCAATATTGGCTCACACACAGGAGATTTTCAATGGCTGGTAAATTTGTTGTAACTAAAATGAAAAATGGGGAAGACTATTTTGTACTCAAAGCAGGTAATGGCGAAGTCATATTAACCTCTGAGGGCTACAAATCTAATTCTGCCTGTATGAATGGTATCGAGTCTGTGCGTAAAAACTGCGGTGACGCGAAATGTTTTGAAGTCAAAACTGCAAAGGATGGGCGTGACTATTTTGTCCTGAAGGCTAAAAATCACCAGGTCATCGGCCAGAGCCAAATGTATAAATCCGGCAGTGGTTGTAAAAATGGTATGGCTTCTGTGGGTCGCAGTGCACCTGATGCAGCAGTCAGGGATGATCGTTAACGATCAGTTATTACCCAGGTTTATAAAAAGCGGGCTACGGCCCGTTTTTTATTATTCTCAAAAAGACATAGAATAATCAAATGCAGACATTCAAACTTATCCAGATTTCCGACTGCCACCTGCCAGAATCGGCTGATACCCTGTATCGCGGTGAACGGGTCTGGGAAAAACTGGAGAACATAGTTAAGCGAGCAGATAAGTGGTCACCCGATGCGGTAGTAGTATCTGGTGATATCTCTGAAGAATCAGGACCTGAGTCTTATGGTTTTTTTCAGAAAACATTAGCTGCACTTAAACGGCCAGTTTATTGTTTGTCGGGAAATCATGATAAGCGCGCGGTCATGGCTAAGGCTTTATCTGAACCACTATCAATGCCAAACAGTGTTGCACATGGGAACTGGCGGTTACATTTTCTTGACAGCGCCTCTCATCAGCGAATACATGGTGAATTGAGCCAGGCTCAAGTAGATGATCTAGCAATGGCAATTGATCAACAAACCGAAGATTGGGCGCTGGTATTTCTTCACCATCAACCTATACTTTGCGGAAGTCACTGGATAGATCGCTACCCACTGCAAAATCCTCAAGCGCTACTCGAACTGGTGGAAGAACGCTCAAAAATCCGCGCTGTTTGTTGGGGCCATATTCACCATGAGTGGCAACAGTTACGACAGCACTGTTTATATATAGGCTGTCCCTCAACAGCCTATAGCGTATTAGCAAACCAGGATAAGCTGATAAAAGATCCACGCGGACCTGCTTGCCGTTGGTTGGAACTGAGCACAAATGGCGAGCTTAAGACTGGCATCCTGTATGCCCATGATGGTAGCCAGGCCTAACCTGCCGATTGCTTTCGCAGAATAAATCTTATTTATTCACTCACTGCCGTCCCGTTAACTTTCGGTAAATTTAGCGGTAGGTCTAATAAATATGAGCCAGAAGGATGCAAGAACGCTGTGAGACATGAAAATCAAAAACACCGTCATCCCGACCTACGAGCCGGGATGACAAAGAACCAAGAGTGGGAACTGAAGGGTCTCACAACTTACAGTTAACGGGACCGTAGTGTTATTCATTAATACAATTAACACAGCTCAGTGACACCGACTGTCCTGATTCTGACCAAATCTCATCTCAGTAGCCCATTCTCAGGGTTCTACTACTAATTACTAAAAACAGCTTAGTTTAGATGCCATACAATAGCGCTATGACAGAAACAGGTTGGATGAATGAGCTCTTGAACTGGACCAGTGCGCATAGCGCCTGGTCGGGTCTCATTGTATTTGTCATCGCCTTTGTAGAGTCTTTAATTCTGGTTGGGATACTGGTTCCAGGCATTCTTATACTATTAGGCATCGGCGCATTAATTGCGCTTGGTGCTCTGGATTTTTATTTAATTTGGCTGGCAGCTTCAGCAGGTGCATTTGCTGGCGATCTGATTAGCTATTTATTGGGACACAAATATCGCGAACACCTTTCTGATATGTGGCCGTTCCGTAATTACCCGAAAGCGCTCGCACAAGCGCGTGACTTTATCCATAAACACGGCAACAAGAGTGTAGTTTTCGGGCGCTTTATTGGCCCATTGCGTCCTTTGGTACCCGCTGTAACGGGTATGCTGGGAATGACTCCAAAGCGCTTTTTAAAGATAGATATACCCGCCTGTATAGCCTGGGCACCTGCTTATTTATTGCCGGGCATGTTGTTTGGTGCCTCTCTGGAAGTGGCCTCTGAATATACTGGTAGGCTGGCTATAGTACTGGTCATTATTGCCACAATAATTGGTCTCTCAATCTGGTTGTTTCGCCTATTGTATGAGTCTATAGCACGGGTATCTGCCCACAGTTTGCGGCGACTAATTCGCTGGTCAAGACGCCATCAGTTACTGGGGCGACCGGTATCAGCACTAGTTGACCCTACGCGACCAGAAGCTTTATCACTGGCCATGCTGGGCTTGTCTTTAGTAACAACGATTGTATTGTTGCTGGTGCTAGCGTTCTTAATTCCCTGGGGTGCTCAGCCACTGGGTCTGGATCAACGGGTGGCCGACCTTGCCTCTGCTCTACGCAGTGAAATGGTTGACCCCATCATGATCACCCTGTACCAATTAGGCCGCTGGCGAGTTTTGCTTTTTACGGCCGGGGTAACATTGGTATGGTTGTTGCTACAGAACCGATATAAAGCAGCAGGTCATTGGTTACTTGCTATCGCTGGAGGTAGCCTGCTACAACTCATTCTTACTGCAATACTAACGGCGGCTCCAGAGGTTACCGGGTTAACACTAGGGACCAAATCTCCCAGCAGCGAATTTGCTCTGGCCACTACCGCACTTGGGTTTTTCGCGGTAATGGAAGCGGCAGATTTACGCCGAATTCACCGTCGTTGGCCTTATATACTAGCCAGTCTGGGGCTAATTTTGTTAGCGATCTCCAGACTTTATCTGGGACAGGATCAACTCAGCACTCTAACCCTCGGCTTCCTTCTTGGTGGTAGCTGGACTGCTATTGTCGGCCTGGCCTATCGACAGCGAATCAGGCGCTTTTACAAACCGGTTTTTGCCAGCCTGGTATTCTTTAGCGCACTCATCATTGCGGTTGCCTATGCTGCCAATCAACAGCTGGAATCAGGTGCTAGCCTATATGAGCTTCCACAGCAAAATCTGAGCTCAAGCTCAGCACAGTGGTGGCAACAGGACTGGCAACTGCTAGATAAAGAGCGCTCAAGATTGGGCTCTCATCCTTCACGGGTTTTTAATCTACAGTTTGCTGGTAATACCGATCAACTGACCCATAAATTACTCCAGACAGGTTGGCAGAATAGTACTAACGTGGGTTGGATGTGGCCGCTAAAAACGCTTAATCCAAAGCCGGACTCAAGCACCCTTCCAATCCCAGGCCGAGACTATCTGGGCCGCAAAGAGTCTTTAAAGCTGCTATTGCCTGAGACAATTGATGACAGCGGTTATCAACGGGTTATTACACTTCGACTATGGCCGTCAGGCATGCAAATGAATGATAGTGGCGAAACTATCTACCTGGGGCAGCTCATTACCGAAACCTTGCACCCTGCACTCAAGCTCTTCCATTACTGGCGCGCAGAAGATTTAAGCGCAGAAGAATTTCAGGAAATGCGGGAAAACTTTGCAGCCAGTGGGCTTGAATACCTAAACAAAGGTAATGTTACGCTTATACGCCCACAGCGGGAAACTATGGAATAAAAAATTCTGCTTACACCGAACAAACAAAAAATCAAAATACTCAGTATTACGAATGGCAGTTGTCAAACAGGCTTAATATCTATATAAAAGTTCTTAAAATAAGAACAGAGGGACAGAGCATGCCGGATATTTTAAGTCTGGATCAAATCAGCAAACGATTTAACCAAGTCACGGTAATTGACCAACTCTCTTTTCAGGTAAATGAAGGTGAAATTTTTGGCCTGCTTGGACCCAATGGCGCAGGGAAAACAACGCTGGTCAATATAATGACCGGTTTGCTCTGTGCAGATAGCGGCACAGTGACTCTGTTTGGCAAACAAACAGCTGGTGATGCCGAAGCGCGTTCAAATATCGGTCTGGCGAGCCAATCATTGGCACTTTATGAGGACCTCACTGCAGCTGAAAATTTACATTTTTTTGGAAAAATGCAGTCTCTAAACGGCAGTTCTTTAAGCAACGCTGTTAGCCGTACACTGGATACGGTTGGCCTAACTGACAGGGCAAAGCAGCGGGTTAAAGAATTTTCCGGTGGCATGAAACGGCGCCTGAACCTGGCTGTAGCCATTCTTCACAAACCAAAATTATTAATTCTTGATGAGCCTACCGTTGGGGTAGACCCACAATCTCGAAATGCGATCATGGAAAGTATTATGAAATTGCGCGAGCAGGGTCATACCATCATCTATACCACTCACTATATGGAAGAAGTTGAAAAGCTCTGTGACCGGGTAGCCATTATTGATAACGGGAAGTTGATCGCACTGGATACAGTTAATGGGCTATTGCAGACCCATGGCAGCAACTATCGCATTCGGTATAGCCAGAACAACCAAATTCATCAAACCAATTCAGATAATCCCCTGGATACTATTCGTGAGCTGCTGGATAACGAAGAACAATCTTCCATCAGCAATCTCTCGGTACTATCCCCCACTCTGGAACAGGTATTTTTAAATCTAACCGGACATGCACTGAGGGATTAATGATGTTGACTAAATTACTGGCGGTAACCAAAAAAGATTTAAAGCTGCTATATAGAGACAAAGGTGGATTTTTCTTCACCTTTATATTTCCGATTCTGATGGCTGTTTTTTTCGGTTCAATGATGTCAGGTGGAGGCGGAGTGAAGGGCATTTCACTGCAAGTGGTTGATTATGACCAAACCACTGAGTCACAACAATTTATCGACAAACTAGATGCCGCAGCTGAGCTCAGGGTCACCCGAGTTGACGAAGAAACCGCGAAAAACACCGTTAGAAAAGGAAAAGCCGCCGCTTTTCTTATTTTGCCGCAGGGTTTTGGCGCTGCAAAGGGCAATATATTTTCCGGTGACACGGCTCATGTTCAACTTGGTGTAGATCCTAAACGCCACGCAATTAAGGGTTTATTGCAGGGTGTTTTAATGAATTATGCAGCTGAAGACATGCAGTCATCTTTCAGTGACATGAGCAAATTGAACAGTCAACTGGATCAGTCCTTGGCGAGCATTCAGAAGTCACGAGATAAAGGCGAGTTCACTGAACCTGAAAAGGCAGATCGTTTAACTGAATTTTTGACAGATTTTCAGGACATGGTAGCCACTGATGGATTTGGAAATAGCAGTCCTCAACAAAATAATGATGCTGCAAACCCAGACAGCGCTGTTAACGAGCCAACAAATAATGGCTTCAAAGGTCTTCAGCCACTGATTATTGATAGCGTGGATATAACCGTAAACAAGGACGGGCCAGCCAATGGTTATGATGTTTCATTCCCTCAGGGAATCATCTGGGGAATGATGGGTTGTCTATCAGCTTTCAGTTTGTCTCTGGTTACTGAACGCAACCAGGGTACTCTTTCCCGGCTACTAATCTGTTCTGCAAATCGTAGCACTATTCTCGCGGGCAAAGCACTCGCCTGTTTCTTCACTATTATTTTTATTGCCAGCAGTCTGTTGCTGCTTGGCAAACTAGTCTTTGGGATTCAAATCAGAGAACCGCTATACATGGTCTTTTCATTAGTTGCCATAGGCTTCTGTTTCAGCGGTTTAATGATCATGTTCTCAGTGATCAGCAAATCAGAGAAAGCCGCATCGGGTATTACCTGGGCCGCCATGATGATAATGGCAATGGCTGGCGGCGGCATGATGCCTTTGGCTTTTTTGCCTGCATGGATGGGCCCAATAAGCCAGTTCAGTCCGATCAAATGGTCAATTCTGGCACTGGAAGGTCCTATGTGGCGAAATTTCAGCCTGCTTGAAATGTTACCAATCTTAGCTGTTCTTGTAGGAATAGGTTTGCTTGGGTTTTTAGTTGGCACACGCTTATTTACATGGCAAAGCAATAGCCAATAAATCAGAATCAAAAAGCAAATCAGCTTAAGCTTTCCAATTAATTTTTAACAAAATAGATTCAATAAGGATAACAAGCATGAATAGCAAACTAGTCCTCTCTACGGCACTCTTGTTTTTTTCTGTGCTGATAAGTAGTTGTACTGAGCAGAACACAGCAGGCGATCAGGCTGCAGTAGAGCCTGTAGTTGCGCCGAAAACAGATGTCGGCGATTCTTTTGATCTCAAATATCAACAATATGAACTGGAAAATGGCCTGACGGTAATCCTGCATCAGGATAAGTCAGATCCAATTGTGGCAATGGCGACTATTGTCCATGTGGGCTCCAATAGAGAGAAGCCTGGCAAAACCGGGTTTGCGCATTTCTTTGAACATATGTCCTTTAATGATTCAGAAAATGTCCCTAAAGGCGCCAACCGTAAAATGATCCCGGAGCTGGGAGGAACGCGCAATGGCGGCACCTGGAGTGACGGCACCATTTATTACGAAGTGGTTCCCAAAGATGCCTTCGACAAGCTTCTGTGGATAGATTCTGACCGTCTCGGCTTCATGATTAATACCGTTGACCAGGGCACCTTAGAACGCGAAAAACAGGTGGTTAAAAACGAAAAAAGACAGCGTGTTGATAACCGTGCCTATGGCCATACCGGCCATGTCATAAAAAAAGCCCTGTATCCGCAGGGGCATCCGTATAACTGGACAGTTATTGGAGACCTGGAAGACCTACAAGCAGCCACCCTCGATGATGTTCGAGAGTTTTATGACCAATACTATGTTCCCTCTAATGCCACTTTAGTGATTGCCGGCGATATCGATATTGCAGAAACCCGTGAAAAAGTTGAATACTGGTTTGGAGAAATTAGCAGCGGTAAAGCAAAAGATAATATGCCTCCACAAGCGGTAAGCCTGGCTGAAGATATCAAACTGTTTCATCTGGATAATTTTGCCAAGCTGCCAGAACTCGGACTTACCTATCCTAGCGTTGAGCAATTTCATCCTGACTCTTATGCACTGAATGCTCTAGCAGAAATTTTATCTACCGGTAAAAATGCAGCCTTATATAAAATACTGGTAGAAGAAAGAAAGCTGGCGCCGGCAGTAAATGCCTGGAATGATTCCGAAGAAATTGCAGGGACATTTAACTTACGGGTCAGAGCGAACGCAGGGGTGCAACTCGATGAGGTTAAAGCCGCCATCGATATCGCATTCCTCAACTTTGAAAGCGAAGGCTTTAGCGACAATCAATTGACCAGGATTAAAGCCGAAATGGAGACCAAGTTTTACTACGATATTGAAAGTGTTCTGGATAAGGCACTACAGCTTGGCATCTATAATGAGTACGCTGGTTCTGCTGATTTTATTAAACAGGACATTAAAAACATTACTGCGGTAAGCCGTGATGATATTAACCGCGTATATACACAATACATCAAAGATAAGCCCGCGATTATTACCAGTTTTGTACCCAAAGACGCCGAAAACCTGGTCTTAAAAGGATCAATGAAGGCTCCAGTCATTGAAGAGGAAATCAAACAAGGGGCAGAAACAAAGTTTGTTGAAAATGATGCCATAGAATATAAAAACACCATCACCAAAAATAATCGTTCTGAACCACCTTTAACTGAGCTTCCCAGTTTAAGCATTCCAGCTATATGGAAAACTGAAACCGATAACGGTATCGGGGTTTTTGGAGTCGAAACCAACGAGTTGCCAGTGGTTAACTTCAGCCTGAGAATTAATGGTGGCCAGGCACTGGATCATAATGACAAACTCGGTACTGCCTACTTGTTGGCGCAATCAATGAATGAAGGCACTGCCAACAAAACCCCGCAACAATTAGAAGAAGCCATTGGCCTTTTAGGGGCAAGCCTTGAAGTCAATGCGGGTAAAGAATCAATCACGATTTCCGGACAATCGCTAGTTAAGAACTTTGAACAAACCATGCAATTAATGGGTGAAATATTATTGTCACCGCGTTTTGATACAAATGAATTTGAACGTTTAAAAGCAAGCCGTCTAACCCGTATTCAACAAGCAGAAGGTAATCCCAGCCAAATTGCTAATAACGCTTTTAACAAACTCGTTTATGGGCCAGAACATGCCTCTGGAAAACCCACTGGAGGGAGCAAAGAAAGTGTGAACAATATCGAGCTTGATGATCTGCAGGCCTTCTACAAGAATAATATTTCACCGGCAAACGCAAGTTTTCATATCGTTGGTGCAGCACCCAGGGTACAGGTAGAAAAAGCACTGCAGGCATTGCTCAGCTGGGAGGGTGATGCAATACCAGTACCCAAACAAGCAAAAGTTAAGCAGCTGGAATCACCAAAGTTTTATTTTATTGACTTCCCAAAAGCTAAACAGTCGGTGATTTATGTCGGCAAAACAGTGGTCGATGGATTAAATGAAGATTTTTACCCGATTCAGTTTGCCAACAACCGCCTGGGCGGTGGCATGAGTGCGCGCCTGGCACAAACCTTACGGATTCAGAAAGGCTACACCTATGGCGCCTATTCTTATCTGCGACCCAGCCAGTACGCGTCCCCATTTACGGCGGCCTCTCAGGTTAGAACCAACGTAACGCTAGAATCATTACAAATCTTTAAAGACTTGATTAGTAATTATCAATCCACTTATCTGCAAGAAGATTTATCGGTTTCAAAAAATATGGTTATTAAAGGAAATTCCCGGCGCTTTGAAACGCTGAATCAATTGCTCGGCATGTTGCAAACCATAAGCCTCTACCAGCGCCCGGATAACTATGTTGAGGATCAGCAAAATTATGTTATTAATGCAAACCTGGAGCAGGTACATAAAACAATCGGACAATATCTGGATGAGCAAAATATGCTCTATCTTGTAGTTGGTGATGCTGAAACACAACTTCCAAGGATGAAAGAGCTGGGGTATGGTGAACCGACCATACTAGACATCCATGGCGACACATTGAACTGATCTATTGGTATTGCCTGGGTTTCAGCTTTTATGACTGAAACCTGGGCAAAATTTTGGCCAGCATCTTTAACCGCAAGACGGGGTCGGTAAGCTCCAACAGCATCTGCTTTTCAACTAACTCCATGGGCAGTAGCTCAGCCAATCGAAAGCCGACAAAACTGGCATCTTCACAATCGAGCGGTCGATAATGCGGGTGATCAGACTGAATTTTTTCCATATACCGCGCCACGACCTGAGCCATTGGGGCAAAATCTGTGGGTAATACCTGAGGTGTTTCCTGCGCTTGCCATTCAACTTTTGCGACCAGCAGACCATCGTGTATACAGCGTGTTTGCTTGATTAAAAAGCGTCTTCTACCACGCAATTTAAGCTGCAGACCACCGCTTTCACACTGCGAATAGTCTTCGATAATAGCCTCCGTACCTATCTGCATATGCTGCGCTGGATTATTTTCATCTGCGGGGATAAATAGACTAAAACCGAACATGCCCTCAGTCGCGGTTCTTAATTGATCCAGCTGTCTGGGCTCAGCCAGACGAATGCAGACAACACTGCCAGGAAATAAAATTTGCTGCCGGTTTATAAGCGGCAGTTCACAGACTTTCGAGTTCACTAAGCGCCTTCACAAATCGTTGAGGTGCGGCACCGAAACCACCGTTACTCATGAAAATAACCAGATCACCACTGCGAACTTCATCCAACATCCTTTTAATCAAAGTATCGACACTGGTTACAACACCGCCCTCAGCGCCTGCCTTTAAGACTACAGCTACAGGGTCCCAATCAATGGCACTATCGGTTTTTAACCAGACCCAATCAGCCGAAGTAAACGCCGGCCCAAGAGCTGCACTGTGAACATCCGAGCGCATGGTGTTACTGCGCGGCTCCATCGCTACCAATATCCTGGCATTTCCAGCCTGTCGGCGTAACCCTTCTAAAGTCAACCGAATGGCCGTTGGATGGTGGGCAAAGTCATCATAAACCCTGACCCCATGGTGCTCGCCTTTAAGCTCCATACGACGAGCCACGCCTTTAAATTCTGCCAACGCAGCAATGGCCTGCTGTGGCTGTATTCCCACAGCATTTGCAGCAGCGATAGCCGCACAGGCATTCATCGCATTGTGCCTGCCATTCATATTCCATCGCAACTCACCAACACTAGCATCTAAATGAGAAAAACTTAAATGACGTCCACCGGGTGAGAGCATCTCTACCAACCAGTCTGGGTTATTACCCAAACCAAAATGCTGAAGATTAGACCAGCAACCACGATCCAGGACATCTTTCAGATTTTCATCCTCTGAATTACTGATGATGGTGCCCTTACCAGGAATGGTGCGAACTAAATGATGAAATTGAATTTTAATGGCCTCAAGATCCGGGAATATATCGGCGTGGTCAAATTCCAGATTATTTAAAATAGCAACTTTGGGACGGTAATGAACAAATTTTGAGCGTTTATCAAAAAAAGCCGTGTCATATTCATCGGCTTCGACCACAAAATAATCTGTACCATCGCGTGCAGAAATCCCGAAATTACCCGGTACACCACCAATCAGAAAACCCGGGTTAAAACCCGCATACTCAAGAATCCATGCCAGCAGGCTTGAGGTTGTAGTTTTACCATGTGTACCAGCAACAGCTAAGACAGTTTTGCCTGCCAGGTAATTTTCTCCCAGCCAGCGTGGGCCAGAGGTATATGGAATTCCAGCGTTTAATACATATTCAACCGCCTCATTTCCACGTGAAAGCACATTCCCGATAATCACTAAATCAGGGTGTGGGTGCAAATCAGCAGCACGATAACCTTCAAAAAGCTGAATTCCCTGCGCTTCCAATTGTGTGCTCATTGGCGGATAGGTATGTTCATCAGAACCGCTGACAGTGTGACCCGCCTTACTAGCCAACACCGCCAACCCACCCATGAAAGTACCGCAGGCACCTAATATATGAATATGCATTTTTTTAGAATACCACTATGTGATTACGCTGAATTTGTAAATGTGAGCGCAACAAAATATGAAACAAAAAATAGTCCAATCGCAAGGCCAACGCCGCGCATCATGGAGATGGATAAGGCATGCTTGAAGATATTTCCTTCCACCGCAAAATTCCATGCCATCAACGCCAACAATAAACCACCGCCACTTTTACCGCCACTGGTTAATGACAGCTGTAAAATTGGCGACAGCATCAAAGAAAATAATAAGCCAGTACCAAATAAAGCGGTTAGGGTTTGGTAAATCCTTGCAGGGCACTTAGCCAGTTGCAGGATAATGCCCACCAGAACAATCTGCAATAAAATATCCAGCAGCGCAGGTACACTGCCATTAGAAGTCGTGTCAGTAGCCGCCTGCATACTTTCAACCAGTGAATATTGATACAGATTGAGCAGATAATTGGCTAACACAAATAAAATTAACCAGAGCATTCCACCAGGCAAGTCCTGTGGGCCCTTGCGAAGCAGTAGAATACTCATCAATGTATCAAGGATTTTAAGCATGAAAGATGATCTACCCGCCCTGTTTCAATCTGCCAACCAACGGCTGGATGCATGTGGGCTGGAATGTCCACAGCCGGTTTTGGAATGCCGTAAACGCCTGCGGCAAATGACTACAGATGAACTTTTGCATATCACTGCTGATGATCCGAACACCAGTCTGGATTTTGAAGTCTACTGCATACGTAGTGGTAACAAGCTGATCGCCACCCACACTGGCACAGATGGCTGCTTTCACTTTTTGATCAGCAAGCAGAGTCGTTAGACTGCTTCAAGGCCCCGCTAATACGGGCGAAGACTTCTTCAATAGTACCGACACCCAATATTTGAGTTAAAACCCCGTGCTGGCTGTAATGTGCAGAAACCGGAGCGGTTTGCTCTTCATAAATTTGTAGGCGCCGACGCACCACTTCTTCAGTATCATCACTGCGACCTTCAAGTTCTGCGCGCTTAGAAATTCTGCTCACAACCTGTTCATTATCAACAGCAATATCGATAGCCTCATCGACTGGCATTTCAAGCCGCTCAAGCACTTCATCCAATGCTTTGGCCTGAATTAAATTGCGTGGATAACCATCCAGTAAAAAACCATTAGCCGCATCATCCTGGGCTAAGCGCTGTTCGATTAATCCCAGCATGATGCTGTCAGAAACAAGCTGACCCGCAGACATAATTTCCTGTACCTGTAGACCAAGCTCAGAACCCTCGGTTACAGCTGCCCGTAACAGGTCACCGGTAGAAATATGCGGAATATTCATTTCTTTGGATAATAATTTTGCCTGTGTGCCTTTTCCTGAACCTGGGGCACCAAGTAATACAATTCGCATGATCGCACTCTCGCTCTATTCAAATGGGGGCTAAATAACCCCTGTTATTTTCAAGTCTATAAGATAGGATATATTATAATGCAATGCCATGCTGATCTCATCCAGGTATCTTTTATGTCTAAGAAAAATATTTTATATGCACAGTCCGGCGGCGTTACTCCGGTCATCAACGCAACCGCCTGTGGGGTAATCGAAACTGCCCGCAAACATAAAGACAAAGTCGGTAAAGTGCTGGCAGCTCACAACGGGATAATTGGCGCCCTTCATGAAGAATTAATTGACACTTCAAAAGAAACTAAAAATGTAATTTCCGGGCTAAGACACACGCCTGGCGGAGCTTTTGGATCCTGTCGCTTCAAACTGAAGTCCATAGAGGAAAATCGGGCCGAATATGAGCGCCTGATTGAAGTCTTCAAAGCCCACAATATTGGTCACTTCTTTTATAACGGCGGCGGAGATTCTGCTGATACTGCCTACAAGGTTTCTCAGATTGGTAAAAAGCTTGGCTTTCCAGTGAATTGTATTGGTATACCTAAAACTATCGATAATGATCTGCCGATTACTGATAATTGCCCTGGCTTTGGCTCAGTTGCTAAATACGTTGCCGTTTCAATAATGGAGGCCAGCCTCGATGTAATGTCGATGAGTTCCTCATCTACCAAAGTATTTATTATGGAAGTAATGGGCCGACATGCCGGCTAGATAGCGGCTGCAGGTGGTCTGGCACAGCGCGAAGAGGGCGATCCTCCGCATATTATTCTGTTCCCGGAAGTGCCTTTTGAACAGGCAGCGTTCCTGAAAAAAGTACGCCATGCTGTAAATAACTATGGCTATTGTTCCATAGTGGTTTCAGAGGGCGTGCGCAATAAACGCGGTAAATTCCTCGCTGATGCCGGTACCCGCGACGCCTTTGGGCATGCTCAGCTGGGTGGTGTTGCACCCGTTATCGCTGAACTGGTCCGCAATAAACTGGGCTATAAATACCACTGGGCCGTATCTGATTATTTACAACGCTCAGCTCGTCACATAGCCTCTAAAACCGATGTCGAACAGGCTTATGCTGTCGGCGAAGCTGCCGTAAACTACGCGGCAGCTGGCAAGAGCGGTATTATGCCGGCGATTAAGCGCATTTCTGATAAACCATATCGTTGGAAAATAGAAGAGGCCCAGCTAAGCCGGGTTGCCAACCGCGAAAAAATGATGCCAAAACGATATATCAGCAAAGATGGATTTGGTATTACTCCTGCAGCTCGTAAATATCTCGAGCCACTGATCCGTGGAGAAGACTATCCACCCTATGGCAAAGATGGTCTGCCAAAGTACGTGACGCTGAAAAATGTCATGCTGGATAAGAAGCTGCCAAAATTTAAAATCAGCTAAGCATACCCACAGATATGCAACTCGATTATCAGTTATCAGATGAGGTTCTGGGAGCGCTTGCCCCAGCTTTGAAACCAATACTTCAAGCAGCTGAGCAGCTACTAAAAAATCCTCGACATGGGGATTTTTT
>CAXMRK010000181.1:0-7356 GCA_964195815.1 uncultured Acidimicrobiia bacterium
TCAGCAACCATGGCTTCGGTGGTTATCATCAGGCCAGCGACTGAGGCCGCATTCTGCAGTGCAGCGCGAGTTACCTTAGTTGGATCCAAAATACCGGCTTCGATCATGTCGACGTATTCATCGGTTGCTGCGTTATAGCCATAGTTACCTTCACCAGCTAATACCTGATTTAGTACAACTGAGCCTTCGCCACCAGCATTGGCAACGATTTGGCGCAATGGCTCCTGCAACGCACGACGGGTGAGAGCGATACCAACATTCTGGTCTTCGTTATCACCTTTAAGGTCTACCAGAGTGCCTGTAGCCCGAACCAGAGCAACACCACCACCTGGAACCACGCCTTCTTCAACCGCTGCACGAGTTGCATGCAGTGCATCTTCAACGCGGGCCTTTTTCTCTTTCAGCTCAACTTCTGTTGCAGCACCAACCTTGATAACAGCAACACCGCCGGCCAGTTTGGCTACGCGTTCCTGCAGTTTTTCACGGTCATAGTCAGAGCTAGCTTCTTCAATCTGTGCACGAATCTGAGCAACACGACTTTCAATATCAGCAGTTACACCAGCGCCATCAATAACGGTGGTATTTTCTTTAGTGATATGAATCTTTTTAGCAGAACCCAAATCTTCCAAAGTGGTTTTGTCTAATGACAAGCCAACTTCTTCGGAAATAACGGTAGCACCGGTAAGAATAGCGATGTCTTCCAACATGGCTTTACGACGATCGCCGAAACCAGGGGCCTTAACTGCGGTTACTTTTACAATACCGCGAATATTATTAACTACCAGAGTTGCCAGCGCTTCGCCTTCAACATCTTCAGCAATAATCAGTAATGGGCGACCCGCTTTGGCAACGCCTTCCAGTACTGGCAGTAAATCACGTACATTTGAAATCTTCTTGTCATATAAAAGAATAAAAGGAGATTCCAGATCAGCTGACATTGTCGCCTGATCGGTTGCAAAATAAGGTGATAAATAACCACGGTCAAACTGCATGCCTTCAACGATATCCAGTTCGTTAGCGAGGGCTGAACCGTCTTCAACAGTAATCACGCCTTCTTTGCCAACCTTGGCCATTGCATCGGCAATGATTTCACCAATTTCTGTATCCGAGTTGGCTGAAATTGAACCAACCTGAGCAATTGCCTGATTATCAGCACAGGGTGTAGACATGCCTTTCAGGTGCTCGATAACAACAACAACAGCTTTGTCGATGCCGCGCTTCAGATCCATTGGGTTCATACCGGCAGCTACTGCTTTCAAACCTTCTTTCAACAGAGCCTGAGCCAGTACGGTTGCAGTGGTTGTACCATCACCAGCGATATCAGATGTCTGGGAAGCAACTTCCTTAACCATCTGTGCGCCCATGTTTTCCAACTTATCTTCCAGCTCAATTTCTTTAGCAACTGATACACCGTCTTTAGTTACGGTAGGTGCACCAAAGCTTTTGTCGAGTACAACATTACGACCTTTAGGACCCAAAGTAACCTTAACGGCATTTGCTAATACATTTACACCGGCAAGCATACGCTGGCGGGCTTCTTCTCCAAAACGAACTTCTTTTGCGCTCATTTTCTTAATTCCTTATATCTTGTTTATTAAAAGGGCTTAAAAAGCGGTAATCAGGCATCGATAACTGCAATGATGTCGTCTTCACGCATCACCAACAATTCTTCACCATCAACTTTAACTTCAGTGCCGGAATATTTACCGAACAGAACTTTGTCACCAACATTCAGATCCAGACCACGTACATCGCCGTTCTCAAGGATCTTGCCATTGCCAACTGCAAGTATTTCTCCCTTCATTGGCTTTTCTGTAGCCGCGTCAGGAATAACGATACCGCCAGGGGAAGTCCGCTCTTCTTCCATTCTTTTTACGATTACACGATCGTGTAAAGGACGAATTTTCATTGAAAGTCTCCAATTAGATTAATACTTAGAAATAACGCTCTTGGTTGTATCTACAACCTTTAAGCAAAACTCGCACGTATACGCAAAAATAATTATTTGCGCATAACGTGGTAACAGACAACAAATGGGGTTTGGCTGTGATTTTTCAAGGCAAGTACTGACAAATTTGTAGAAAACCGGCCGATATTTGCAAAAAGATCACTGAAAAGTGAAATAAATCGTAAAACCGTTGTCCAAATATCAGCTTTTCCACAGCATTGAAAGACTGCAGGATAATGCCTGCTGACTTAATATGTCGTAAAATGCAATTTACTTAAAAATAATGTCAGCAATACCTCAGCTGCAAGGTCTTAGACCTATATAACACTAAGAGAATTCGTCAATGTTTAAGCTCTCTCGACAACTTGTTACATATTATGTGCTGATCCTCAGTAGTTTATTGCTTTCCGGCACTGCGCTCGCTATAGATCCCGAAGACCTGCTTAGCTTTGATCAAGCCTTCACCCCTACAGCAACTGTGCTGGATGAGAACACCATTGGTGTCACTTTCAACATCCAGCCCAAGCACTATATGTATCGTCGTTTCCTCAAAGCCACCAGCGGTACTGATGGGGTAGAGCTCGCCGAGCCAAAAGTAAGCCCGGGAATTACAAAATTTGATGAACTGCTGGGTGAAGAAGTAGAGACCTGGCACGACAAAATGGTGCTCACAGTTGGTATAAGCGAGCGACCAGCAGAAGCAACCGAGCTGATACTGAAACTACGCTCACAAGGTTGTCTTGAAAAAGAATTGTGTTATCCACCCACGGCTCAGAAACTGATCGTTCAGTTACCGGCATTAAAAACAACTACCAGCTCGGTTCTCAATGCAGCCTCTGCTCTGAGTGGCATTTTGAATCAACCAGGCTCTGGGGTTTTAAAACCGGCGTTACCACCAGAGCAGGCGTTTGTGTTTGAGGCTATCGCCCTGGATGCTAAGCAGCTATTGCTGCGATTTACTCCGCAGCAAGGTTATTACCTGTACAAAGATAAGTTTAAGTTTCAGCTTAAAGCTGCCGACGGCATCAGCATCAACAATGTCTCGCTGCCTGCCGGCGAGATCAAGAACGATCCTGAATTTGGGCAGGTTGAGGTTTATCACCAACAAATAGAAGTGCCTATGCAGCTCCAGCGGTCTGCAGGTCCAATCACAGCACTCACCATTATTGCTGACTTTCAGGGTTGCCGTGATGGTGATATCTGCTATCCACCCATGCAGCGGCAACTTAGTGTTGAGCTAGCAGCCATTGGCTCTGTCAGCCAGCCAGTAACAAACGCTCAAAGTAGTTCAGCAATTGAAAAGGTCGCGCCTGTGGTGGAACAGGACCGGCTGGCTCAACTGCTGCTTTCTCATCCGTGGAAAGCGATGTTCGCCTTTTTTGGCCTGGGGCTTTTGCTGGCATTTACCCCTTGCGTGTTCCCGATGATTCCGATTCTTTCTGGCATCATTGCCGGAGAAGGTGACAAAATTACCACTTACCGTGCATTTATCCTGTCATTGATTTATGTGTTGGCAATGGCACTCACCTATACCGTCGTGGGAGTGATCGCAGGGCTGTTTGGCAAAAACCTGCAGGCCGTTTTCCAGAACCCATGGATTATTGGTAGCTTTGCCGGCATTTTCGTTTTATTGGCATTGTCTATGTTTGGCTTCTATGAACTCCAGCTCCCGGCCAGTGTGCAAACAAAATTGAGCGATATCAGCAACCGTCAACAAGGCGGCAAATTATTCGGCGTCGCGATTATGGGTCTGTTATCTGCGCTGATAGTTGGTCCTTGTGTGGCTCCACCATTGGCAGCTGCGCTGATTGTGATTGGTGGCTCTGGTGATGCATTGCTTGGTGGCGGTGCATTATTCGCCATGTCGCTGGGCATGGGTGTGCCGTTAATTATTATTGGCACCTCAGCAGGTAAATTACTGCCGCGTGCCGGCGCCTGGATGGATGCCGTCAAGGCCGTCTTCGGGGTTGGCTTGATTGGGATGGCTATCTGGTTCCTTGAACGGATCTTACCCGGCGCTGTCATCATGCTGCTTTGGGGCTTGTTACTGGTGGCCTCTGGGATCTATATGGGCGCGCTGGAACCTCTGTCGCAGGCATCCAGTGGTTGGCGCAAATTGTGGAAGTCATTGGGACTGGTGCTGTTGCTGATTGGTGCAGTGGAAATTATCGGCTCGCTGGCGGGCGGGGATGACTGGGCACGACCATTAGACCGGTTCAGTGGAACCAGCAACGGTCAGGCTGAATCGACACATTTGCAATTTCGCCAGATAAAATCCATAGCAGATGTAGATGCAGCGGTTCAATTGGCAAGCACACAGGGTAAAACTGTGATGTTCGATTTTTATGCTGATTGGTGCGTGGAATGTAAGCGCATGGAGAAAACTACCTTCACTGACGCGCGCATACAAGACGCCCTAAGCAATACCTTACTCATTCAAGCAGATGTCACCGCTTATGATGCAACCGATGAAGCGTTGATTAAACATTTTGGTTTAATTGGTCCTCCAGCAATTTTGTTTTATGACCAGACCGGCAAGGAAATAAAAAGCTATCGCATGGTGGGTTATATGGCTGCCGATGAATTCCTTCAGCACATTAGTGCTGCGATCGGTAAATAACGAGCTGACGTGGGCAAGTCTGAAATACTACTCGCTTTAGCGCTCGCATTAATTATGGCGGCTACAGGTTTCTGGGTGTCTACGAATTATCAGCAGCGTCCGCAAACCGCTACAGCCGGTGTTGCGGCCAGCCTTATTGGCCAGCCTGTACCAAGATTCCGTTTAAGCAGTATTGATGGCGCTATTGTCAGCCCTGAAAATTTTAGCGGGCAGGTCGTGCTGTATAATTTCTGGGCAACCTGGTGCGCTCCTTGCCGTAAGGAAATGCCATTATTACAGGATTTCCATCAGCAATATAAGACACAGGGCTTCAGCGTGGTTGGCGTCGCCATCGACGATATCCAGGCCGTCAAGCAATTCAGCGATAAGTTTGGCATTACTTATCCACTACTGGTTGGTGCTGATGATGTTATGCAGGTGAACCGTCAATTTGGCAATATCAGCGGTGGCCTACCCTATTCTGTACTTGTCGATCGCCACGGAATTGTAAACTGGTCAGGTTGGGGAATGGTGACCGAAACGAGATTGAAAAAACAACTTGAGCAGTTGCTCTAAGAGCTGTTCAGGCCCGCCTATCTTTCACCATACGGTAGCGAATTGTTTACATCTTCGCTTAATTGCGTCAAAATCTCTTTCCCTGCTTGAAAACGGATATGCTTTTCGATGGCTAAAATTTTATTACTGAATGGGCCAAATTTAAATCTTTTGGGTCAACGCGAGCCTGATCACTATGGCCAGCGGACGCTCGATGAAATTGTAACCCTGATGCAAGAGTTCGCTGCTAATTGTGAGCATGAATTGAGCCACCAGCAGAGCAATGCTGAGCATGTTCTGATTGATGCCATCCATCAAGCTTACAGCGATGGCGTTGATTACATTATCTTTAATCCTGCTGCATTCACACATACATCGGTAGCGCTGCGGGATGCCTTGTTAGCCGTGGGGATTCCTTTTATTGAGGTTCATCTTTCCAATATTCAGGGCAGAGAGGCGTTTCGTCAAAAGTCTTACTTTTCAGATATTGCCATGGGTGTTATCAGTGGTTTTGCCGGCGACAGCTATTTACTCGCCTTGCAGGCTATCGTCGACCGCATGGATATTACCGAACAATAACAATTCCTGATTTATTTCAGGAGCAGTGAATACACAGGTAGCAATATGGATTTACGTAAAATAAAAAGTCTTATCGACTTACTGGAAAACTCCAGCCTTGTAGAACTTGAAATTATTGAAGGTGAGGAATCTGTGCGTCTCACTCGGCAAACCACTGCCACAGCCGCACCGATTGCTGCAGCAGCAGCCACGGCTAGTGCCCCTGTAGCTGCTCAGGAAGCTGAAACCAGCGTTGATATTGCTCCTGAAATTCCAGAAAATGAACTGGTGCGCTCACCCATGGTGGGAACCTTCTATGCTGCCTCAACCCCGGATGCCGAAGCCTTTGCAAAAGTAGGCCAGCAAGTCTCGGTTGGTGATCCCTTGTGCATCATCGAGGCGATGAAAATGTTTAATCAAATTGAAGCGGAGGTCTCCGGCACAATCATCTCTGTTCTGGTCGAAAATGGTCAGCCAATTGAGTTCGATGAACCTCTGTTTGTTATTCGCTGAGGTCGGCTAAAATGCCCGTATTTGAAAAGGTAGTTATAGCTAACCGAGGTGAAATCGCGCTGCGAATCCTGCGCGCCTGTGAGTCCCTTGGAATTAAAACGGTTGCACTCCACTCAACCATTGACCGCAACCTGAAACATGTTGGTATGGCTGATGAATCCGTCTGTATTGGACCTGCATCTTCCACTGATTCATATTTGAGCATCCCTGCCATTGTCGCGGCAGCTGAAGTTACTGATGCCGTTGCTGTACACCCCGGTTACGGGTTTTTATCTGAAAATGCAGATTTTGCCGAACGCCTTGAAGAGAGCGGCTTTGTGTTTATCGGACCACGCCCTGAAACCATTCGCTTAATGGGCGACAAAGTTTCTGCTATCCGCGCAATGAAAGAAGCTGGAGTGCCCTGTGTTCCGGGTTCAGACGGCCCTCTTGGTGATGATAACGAAGAAAACTTGCGCGTCGCTCAGCGCATAGGCTACCCCATAATCATCAAGGCATCGGGTGGTGGCGGTGGCCGCGGCATGCGGGTGGTGCACACTGAAGCCCACTTGATTACTGCTATTACTCTTACCCGCCAGGAAGCCGGCAGTGTATTTGGCAATCCTGAAGTGTATATGGAAAAATACCTGGAAAACCCACGTCACATCGAAATCCAGGTGCTCGCTGATACCCACGGCAATGCTATCCACTTAGGTGAAAGGGATTGCTCAATGCAACGCCGCCACCAAAAAGCCTTAGAAGAATCACCTGCTCCTGGGATTACACCAGAGCAACGAGAAGAAATTGGTGGCGTATGTGTTGAGGCCTGCAAGCGCATTGCATACCGCGGCGCAGGTACTTTTGAGTTTCTTTACGAAGACGGGGGTTTCTATTTCATTGAAATGAATACCCGCATACAGGTAGAACACCCGGTAACCGAACAGGTCACCGGTATTGATTTACTCACTGAACAGATCCGCATCGCTGCGGGCGAACCTTTAAGTTACACCCAGGATGATATCCAGATCCGTGGGCATGCGATCGAATGCCGAATTAATGCCGAAGATGCAGAAACTTTTATGCCCTCCCCTGGTGTAGTCGAGTACTTTCATGCTCCGGGCGGTCCAGGGATTCGTGTAGACACCCATCTTTATGATGGCTACCGGGTACCACCAAACTATGACTCAATGATTGGAAAATTAAT
>CAXMRK010000182.1:0-3048 GCA_964195815.1 uncultured Acidimicrobiia bacterium
CAGGTAAGTCAGCGCGGCTCCGTTGATGAGTATATGCATGATGTTATCCACAATGATCATCAACCAGACGGACAGATATTTCGGTAATTCCGGTGGATAACCGGTTTCTTTGCATTCCGACCACGGCCTGCTACCGGGCCAAGGCCAGTTCTTTAACCAGATTAAATGCCGCGCCAGGCGCCAGCGGTCGATGACCAGGTGGGTTCCCGCTATGATCCCAAGTACTAAAGGATCGGTCGTCAGAAACAGGAACGGCAAGGAGTAAAACACCACGTGAACAAATGTGGCTAATAACTTGTGGCCCTTGTGTTGCACCATCCAGTCGCTTTGCAGGATGTAATCACCTACAAAATGCGCAATAATCTGGTCACCGGTAATCAAAAACAGTGCCTCCAAAACCGGTTAATCCTACCGGCATTCCTGAATTACGAGTCCCATCATAAAGGTTCAACCCATATTTGGCAAAAATGAAAACAATTCCTATTTGTGATTAATGACCATAAACCACGATTTGCATCAGCAATTTTCACTCCATAGCCATGAGATAATATGGCTTTAAGACAGCTTTCCGGTTATCTGTGTGCTCACCAGGCGGAAGCCAGACCCGAACTCAAAAGACCTGCAACAGGTGGGCGTGACAGGAAGAATACTTTTGAATCATTGATGGATGTGGTCAGGGATTGTTTGCCGGGTAGCATGAGCCATGCACTTTATGTTGACTTGTTATCTCATCGGCCTGGCAGTCTCAAGTGGCGGGTTTAAATGCCCGCTTTACATCAAAAGGTTCACCCGTAGCCAAAATGACCCAGGCGATACGGGCAAGTTTATTAGCTAAAGCCACCACGGTTTTATTAAAGCCCCGGTGCGCAATCATGGGCTCAGCCCATGCCGTTAGCTACGGGCAGTTTTTACTGCGAGTGATCGCCGCTCTGGCACCATGGATTAACAGGCTGCGTAAATAACGATCACCATTCTTGGTGATACTACCTAGTTGTATCTTGCCTCCGGTACCATATTGTCGAGGAACCAGACCCAGCCAGGCACTCACCTGACGACCACACTGGAACTGATGACCATTGCCAACAGAAGCAATATAGGCTGATGCAATCAGCGTACCGATTTCTGGAACGGCTTTTAATGCATCGAAAGCTGGATGCTGGGCAGATAATTGCGTGATCTGTTGCAGTAATTGAGCGGCTGCATGGCGCGTATGCCGAAGTTGCTGGTATTGCTCAAACAATGCCTATCGAGCGACAGTTGAGAGTTCGTTACTGCCATCTTCCAACGCATCGGGTAGTTGTGCTAACAACTTGCTGATACTCACGGGAAAGACAACCCCATACTCACTTGACAGGCTACGGATCTGATTGGCCAGGCTCGTACTGTGTTGGATATGACGCTGGCGTAGTCGATGCAATAATTGTATATCCTGTTGCTCAATGGTTTTGATCGGCACCGGGTGGATCCCCGGACGTAAGGCAGCTTCACAAATGGCCAAAGCATCATGGGCAGGCATTTAAGAAAGATCGCAAAGCTTATTTTGAGTGTTTCAATTAGATAAATAATTGTGGTTATTTACTTAGGTTTTTGTCGTATTAGGTAATCTGAGTTTTGAATTCTTGGTTTACCGATTTAATAGGTAAATTCTGATTTTATATTTATCGTAGAGTAAGCGCGCGTCTCAGGTTAAAATACTCGCATGCTGCATTTTCTCGATTTTAACAATCTTTCTGATGCCCGAATACAAGCGCTGTTAAAGCAGACACTTGCCTATTCTCAGCAGCCAGACAATCCCTCTTATCGGCAATTACTTAAAGGCAAAATCGTTGCCAATCTTTTTTATGAAGCCAGCACTCGTACCCGGGTGTCTTTTGAAGTAGCTGCGCGGCGATTAGGTGCGGATGTGATTAATATTGCGGCGACTGGCTCTTCCATAGAAAAAGGTGAAAGTCTTCGCGATACTCTAGAAACGCTGCGTGCAATGGGAGTCGACGCAATTGTTGTAAGGCACCCGCAAACGGAAGTATTGCACCGTTTGTTGGCAAAACATGATCTTGATATTGCCATAGTGAACGCTGGCGATGGATGTGGTCAACATCCCAGTCAGGCATTACTTGACGCCGCAACCCTGCACTCCAGTATAGGTCGTTTAGCTGGACTTAAACTAGTCATTGCCGGTGACATAAAACACTCTCGGGTTGCCAGATCGAATTTACAATTGTTACCTCGTCTGGGGGTCGAAGATATCCGCCTGGTTGGGCCAAGACAATTGTTGCCTGAAGTCTGTCCTGAAAATGTTAGCTTAATGACTGAAGACTTTGCTGAGGCGTTATCTGGCGCAGATGCTGTAATGATGCTAAGGATCCAACATGAGCGGATCGATGGTTTGGAGCTACCTTCGGTAGCAGATTATCACCAGCGTTGGGGACTGAATGAAAGTAGCCTGAAATGGGCGAAACCCGGTTGTGTGGTTTTGCACCCTGGGCCGGTTAATCGCGAGGTTGAAATGAGTAACGCTGTTGCCGATGGGCCGCAGTCATTAATGCGTGAGCAGGTTGCCATGGGTGTGCCGGCGAGGATGGCAATTTTTCAGCTGTTGCTACAGTCATCCGGTGTCAAAATTGACTGATTCTACGCCCTTCGATAATCGTAAACCAGGCAAGCGCCCAATTCGTAGTTTTGTTCTGCGCCAGGGACGTTTAACCTCAGCTCAAGCACGTGCATTAGAATTGCTTTGGCCAAAATATGGTGTTGATTGGCAGGAAGATGTATTTGACTGGAGTGCGGCCTTTGGTCGTGAGGCTGATCTGGTCATTGAACTCGGTTTTGGTAATGGTGATGCACTGGCATACATGGCAGCAGCAGAGCCTGAAAAGAATTTCGTAGGTATTGAAGTTCATCCTCCTGGAGTTGGCGCAGCACTGCAAAAAATTGACAGCCAGGAACTTGAGAATGTACGAGTCATTTCAGTTGATGGTGTTGATGTATTGGAAAAAATGGTTGCTGATGCTGCGGTTTCAGAACTGCGCTTGTATTTCGCGGATCCGT
>CAXMRK010000183.1:0-4345 GCA_964195815.1 uncultured Acidimicrobiia bacterium
CTGACTGCTGCCTTACAAAGGGATCAAAAAAATCAGCCAGTTCTTGCATCGCTTGCTGTAATTCAATTCCATTTTCAAGTTGCTTACCAATCGTAAGCTGGCGGCGTCCAGTAGAAAAATCCAGGGTCATTACATAAGGCACTATTGGTAAGCCTATCTGCTGGCTCAAATTGATTAAGCCACTTGCAAAATACGTCGGTCGCCCAAGGAAATTTATTGCCAATGTGTTGGTTGTGCTCGGCACATCAATGAGAACCAGCTGATTGTTGCTAGCTTCAACTCCAGCTTTAAAACGCTTTTTCAAACCAGCTCCGGTATGCGTAATCGCCCCTCCACCTGCATTTACAATAGCCTTTTCATAGGCTATCAAGTAATAACGCATTGGTGTGCTGAAAGCCTCTCTCCATTCTGCATGTGGCCTTAAAACCATGGAAATTGGTGAGCGCGTATCTCTGATATGGCGTAAGGCCCACAGGCCCGCACCAAAATGAATGCTAGAAGCGACGAACGGTTTATTTATCGGCCATTCACCTTTAATGTCTACATGTTTATGAATCCAGCCACGACCACGGAAACGACACAGCCAGGGATCTGCAGCGTCCACAATTTTATAAAGTCGGTAATGCCGGCGCCAGGTTGTATTCGCTTCAAATTCAGAGGATGCCTCAAGCGTTATAATCGCCAGAGTCATTTCAGCCTTAAATAGCCAACTAAAACGAGACAGACCCCGAGCTATAAAGAAAAATATGGACCACGGCAATAATACTGCAATTGCCGGAATCAGCAGCAAACCTGTAATTTGTCCCCGAAGTTTGATCACAGCTTACTGACAGGATCCAACAAGCGCATCGTTTAGTATGGTCTCAAATTGCTCAATGCTGGTCCAGTCTCGGCCACAAACATAACGGGGTAAATCCCAACGGTTCGAATGTCGAGTCACATGCTCTGGGCTTGTGCTGAAAGCTGCTCTAATGCCAGTTCTTTCAAGATTCTCAGGGAAATAAACATCACGGATATATGCACTCGAAGAGCCAAACGGATAAGCAAAAAACTGTGGTTTATTACCCCCGAGCAAATCACCTATGTAGGCATTGGCCTTAACCACCTGTAGTTCACATTGGTCAAAATCATCCACAGTTTCAAATCGCTCAAAAGGTACAACAGCTTCTAGATTGATTTCCTCCATATTATGTAGGTGATCCCAGCCATGACTCTGAATGTCAATGACACCCTCAGCTTGCTCACCTGCCCACCAATCATCTTCCATCCAGCCAAGACCAAAAAGTGATTTAGTATCAATCTGTCGTCTATCGTTCTTGCTGGCAATTACAAAAGATGTTGCTAATGCTCCTGTTGTACAAGCTTCAGGATTTCTGTCTCGAAATGAATTCAGTATTTGTAAAAAAGAGACTTGGAGCCCATGTGGAGGAAACTCTAGTTCTTCAACATCAAGCAAACAGCCGTCATCAAATGTAATACATACTGCATTCTCAATTTCACTGTCATCTACATCGCCTAAAACCCAATCTACAAGGGTTGCCAATGGAATGATTCGTTTTCCAAGCGCCTGCAGGTGTTTTAGGTCATTTTCTAATGTAAGGTGATCATTTTTACCATATTCATTAGCGTAGACGTTAGGAGAATGGTAAGTAAGAATGGGACAAGAGGGCTTTGACGCCAGGTCTTTGTTGTCAGCCTTTAATGGCTTTTTACATTCAAAGTACATATAGGTTGCATCTTCCGGAGCTCTAACATCGAGTCCGCTTAATGCGCTTACAGATGACTCTTGATAAGCAGCTTGCTTAGAAACAAAGCCGCTACTTATCAGGAGTTTCAGCAATGTTTTCCTGTCGTACATAAATTTATGTAAATTACGAACACCAATATTTACAACTTCTGCGCTAGTACCTAGTTGGAGAGGAATTTCGACTTCGCGCGTCCAAAGCTCGGCAAGCTTGTTTTCATCTCTGTCGTAATCGTCAAGATATGCAGCAAGTAAACGCTGCAGGTCCGGTGTTAATAAACGCATGACTCCACCGGGTTTTAAAATACGGTAACACTCATTTAGAAAATGCTGGCCGGTAGATAAATTAAACTGACAGAGAACGCCCTCGCTATGAATATAATCTACGCTTTGATCTTCAAAAGGAAATGCCTGGCTTAGATCAGCAACAACTTCCGGATTAAAATCTGGCTCATAATCAACATTGATCCAACCCGGCAAAATATTTGGACCACTACCGAGATGTACTTTAACGAGTTCTGTCATCATGCTGCCTTATTGAAACAAAACATTTACTGCTAAAAGTTTGGTTTTTCCGGTTCGGACTGATAGCGTTCAATAGAATCCAGGATTTCCTGACGAGCAGCATCAACACCCTGCCAGCCATCAATCTTCACCCACTTACCGCGTTCAAGATCTTTATAGTGGTCAAAGAAATGAGAAATGGTATCCAGCAACATTTCAGGTAAATCACGAACATCATTCACATTTCGATAATAGCCGGTGACGCTATCAACCGGTACCGCGATTAATTTGGCATCTTCTCCAGACTCATCTTCCATATGCAAAACGCCAACTGGTCGGCAGTTAATAATAGAGCCGGGCACAAGGGGTAAAGGCATGACTACCAATACATCTACAGGATCACCATCGCCACAAAGCGTGTGCGGCACGTAACCATAGTTACAAGGATACACCATGGATGTTTTCAGCATCCGGTCAACAAAAATTGCCCCGGATTTTTTATCAACTTCGTATTTTACCGCAGGGCTATTCATCGGGATTTCGATTACTACATTGATATCATTGGGAATATCGTGCCCTGGCTGTACCAGATCAAAACTCATTTAGAGGTCCTTGCTTTATAATGATTCAAGAGGCGAATTATACCGCCTTGTAGATGTTTCAACCACTTGTGAGGGATCTAATACCTTTTAATAATTGCCGATTGGGTGAAGTTTGCCTACAATAGCGGGGTTTAAATATAAGTTGGCATCGGCCAGTAATTTTCCGATACTTGCAATCACAACAAAATCGAGAGAGAGGATATGACACAAACACTAATCCCACCCGTTCTAGGGGTACTAGGGCTGTTGGCAGCACTGGTAATTTACATGATGATGAAGGCAAACCCTGCCGGTGAAGGCAAGGTTGCTTCCATTGCTGCAGAGATTCACAAAGGTGCGATGGTATTTATGCGCCGTGAATACAGCATTCTGTCCTTGTTTGCCATTGCCATTACCATGGCATTGTTTTTCTTTTTCCCCAGTTGGCATACCGCAGGCGCCTATGTAACCGGTGCTCTTTGTTCTGCAACTGCTGGCTATATTGGTATGTTCGCCGCTACTAAAGCTAATGTTCGCACAACTGTGGCTGCTGCTGAAAAGGGCGAATCTGCAGCTTTAACCATTGCCTTTTTCGGCGGTTCTATCATGGGCTTAACCGTCGCTTCAATGGGCTTGCTCGGTTTAGGCTTACTCTATTATTTCTTTGGCTCTGATCCACAACATGCAGAAGCCATTCATGGCTTTGGCATGGGTGCATCGACCGTTGCTTTATTTTCGCGTGTTGGTGGTGGTATCTTCACCAAGAGTGCTGATGTAGGCGCTGACCTGGTAGGTAAAATTGAAGCGGGCATTCCCGAAGATGACCCACGCAATCCTGGTGTAATCGCTGATAACGTCGGTGATAACGTCGGTGATGTTGCTGGTATGGGCTCCGATATTTTCGAATCTTATGTCGGTTCGATGATTGCCACTATTGCAATTGCATCTGCTGCACTAGGCTCCAGCATCCTGGGCGCACAAAGCGATCTGATGTTCCTGCCGCTTGCACTGGCCTCAGCTGGCTTAATTTGTTCTTTGCTCGGTATTTTACTGGTCCGCGTGATGTCATCTAAAGCACCTGCCAGCGCATTGCGCTATGGCACATTTGGTGCAGCGGTTCTGTTTATTATTGTAGCCTGGGCTGTGGTCGCACAGCTGGGTATTGATCCTGCCGTTTGGTGGTGTGTAGTTGCTGGTGCTGTTGGTGGTATCGGTATTGGTTTAATCACCGAGTACTACACTGGTGGTCCACCCGTACGTAAAATAGCAGAAGACGGACAAACCGGCCCTGCAACGGTCATGATCTCAGGCCTGGCAACTGGGATGGAGTCTGTTGTCGGTCCGGTATTAATTATTGCCGGTATTATTTTTGTGACCTCATGGGTGTTGCCAGAAGGTGCTGGAGTTTACGGTGTTGGTATTGGCGCTGTTGGCATGTTGGCAACCGTTGGTATCACCATGGCTATCGATGCTTATGGCCCGGTAGCTGACAATGCCGGTGGTATTGCTGAAATGG
>CAXMRK010000184.1:0-10378 GCA_964195815.1 uncultured Acidimicrobiia bacterium
ACACCCAAAGCCATATTGATCAGTTTCAGCGCAAAGAATTGGCCTTGGTTTATGCTATTCTGGTTGCTGCGCTGAGCTAGCTACCCAAAGAAATAGACCTATTTCCCTTTAATACACATACATGTCTGAAAAGAAAATGAATGAAAAATTTAAAGTAATAATAGATGACAATTATCACTACGGGGATGAAAGTGAACGATATACAGTTGGGTCCTATGCCTCTTTAGAAGAGGCGCTTGACAAGTGTAAGGAAATTACGCTCGAGAGCTTGAAGCACTTCTATGAAAAAGGAATAAGCCCGGAGAAGCTCAGTGCACAATGGTCAATGTTTGGTGAAGACCCATATATTGTTGGGGGAGATACGTCAGTTCCTTTTTCTGCAAGAAAGTTTATTACAACTGAACTTTGCCAACGAATTATAGATTCAAAGTTGGCCTAGTAAATAAATCCATGTAACTGCCCTATTAAGTGTCGCTGGCATTTTCTTTTTTCTTTTGCCAGGGCATTCAGTTGCAAGGCAGATTCAGCCTTGGCCAAAACCCTCGACAAAGTGTGCCCCTTTTGTCGGAGGAGTTTATGGAGATGGCCGCTGTTATACTGTACACACATGCTTTTCTGGCCTTGATCACGAATAATCGTGAAATGACCAGTTACATGTCGAATTTTGGAGAACAGTATGACACTTTGCCCCGTTGCCCTTGCCGTAGGTTGCAAGAAATGCCCAGTTTTTTCGATCTGTCCGTTGAAAAGCCAAATTGGTGACTACGTGCCTGCAAAAAAACCGCCAACCAAAAAAGCAGGTTAACGCCGATCCCGGTCGGCGCGGACTCGGCTAATGTTGTTAGACTCAGTGCGCTACGTGCATTGCGGGAATATCCTCAGCTTGCCCGAAGTCATTAGCATCTGAACCCGGTGTGTTAAATTGCATTAAAAAGTGACTCAATTAGGGGTTTCCTCAGGTGGGCATCGAAGTGGCGCTGGTTTGATCCCAGTCGTGCGCACCATTTTTCTTTTATGCATGAATTTTTAGCTGGTATCTTTAGTGCTTTAGGCTGCACCAGTTTCCATGTACGCAAATTTATCGGAAACCCTTTCAAATACACCCTCAAAGGCGTAAAATGCCGAGCATGAACACTGTATTGCGAACTACACGTTTTATATAGTTAGCGCGACCGAATACCATACAAGACATCGGGCGCCTGGCGCCTTTTTTATTGAAAAAATATAGAGAGAGTACAATGCCGGCAATTACTTTACCGGATGGCAGTATCCGACAATTTGATCAAGCTGTTAGCATCATGGATGTGGCCAATGATATTGGTCCTGGTCTTGCGCGTGCCACTTTGGCAGGTGAGATCAATGGGGAGCTGGTAGATGCCAGCACAATCATCAATGAAGATGCTGAACTCCGTTTGATTACAGCGCGTGATCCTGAAGGTGTGGAAGTAATTCGTCACTCGAGCGCACATGTGTTGGCGCAAGCGGTACAGCGTTTATTTCCAGAAGCTCAGGTAACCATCGGTCCGGTCATTGATAATGGTTTTTACTATGATTTTTCCTGGCCTGATGGATTTTCGAATGAGGATCTGGATCGCATTGCTTCTGAAATGCGACGGATTAAGAAAGATGATCTGCCGATTACTAAACAAACGCTGTCACGTGGTGAGGCAATCCAGTTTTTTCAGCAAAAGGGTGAGCATTACAAAGTTGAATTAATTGAAGCTATACCAGAAGGTGATGCGTTAACCCTGTATACACAGGGTGAGTTTACCGATCTTTGTCGTGGCCCACACGCCCCAAGTACGGGCAAGCTTGGAGTCTTTAAATTAACCAAGTTAGCTGGTGCTTACTGGCGCGGCAACAGCGATAATGAAATGTTGCAGCGGATTTATGGCACCGCCTGGTCTGATAAGAAAGAACTGAATGCTTATTTAACCCGTCTGGAAGAAGCAGAAAAACGCGACCACCGTAAACTGGGTAAGCAGTTAGACCTCTTCCATATGCAAGAAGAAGCTCCGGGAATGGTCTTTTGGCATGATAACGGTTGGCGTATCTACACTGCCATTCAAGACTATCTGCGAGCACGACTCCGCGCTGAAAACTATCAGGAAGTGAATACTCCTGAATTGGTGGATATTTCCCTGTGGGAAAAATCGGGTCATGCAGAAAAGTTCAGTGAAGAAATGTTTATGACCGGCTGTGAAGGGCGGACTTATGCCATCAAACCCATGAACTGTCCCTGCCACGTGCAGGTTTACAATCAGGGGCTGCATTCCTACCGCGATTTACCGATGCGGATGGCCGAATTTGGTTCTTGTCACCGAAATGAGCCTTCAGGTTCTTTGCATGGTTTGATGCGGGTACGGGCATTTGTTCAGGATGATGCGCATATTTTTTGTACTGCCGGGCAAGTTCAGTCTGAGGCGGATGCATTTATCACTTTGCTCTATAGCGTATATGCGGACTTTGGGTTTACAGATATTGAGGTATTGCTTTCAACTCGCCCGGAAAAACGTGTTGGTTCAGATGAGCAATGGACAAAAGCTGAACAAGATTTGGCCATGTCTTTAGATAATGCAGGGATCGAGTGGAAAGAAAACCCGGGCGAGGGTGCTTTTTATGGGCCAAAGGTTGAATTTTCCTTACGTGACAGCATAGGTCGTGTCTGGCAATGCGGTACTTTGCAGTTAGATTTCAATACAGCAGGTCGTTTAGATGCGACTTATGTTGATGAAGACAGCAGTCGACAGCCTCCAGTGATGTTTCATCGGGCCATTCTTGGTTCGCTTGAGCGATTTATTGGTATTTTGATCGAGCATTATGCGGGTGCGATGCCAGCATTTTTAGCGCCAACGCATGCGGTTATAATGAATATTACCGATAAACAGGCTGAGTATTGTCAAAAAGTCGCAGAAATCCTTGAAAAACAAGGATTCCGGATCAAATTAGACTTGAGAAATGAGAAGATCACCTATAAAATTCGCGAACATTCTTTAAACAAAATTCCATATCTGCTTGTGGTCGGTGATAGAGAAATTGAAAACCAGCAGATTGCGGTAAGAAAACGCGGAAATGAAGACCTGGGCAGTATGTCTGTCGAGGACTTTGCAGAAAGGCTGGCAGCCGATATTAAGGCATATGCCAGAGTGGAAACAGAAGGGCAATAGGAGAAATAACCCATCGTAAGTTCAAAAAAAGAAACACGCCGGAATGGTAGCATTCAGGCGAGAGAAATTCGTGTCATTTCCTCAGAAGGGGAACAGGCAGGAATAATGAGTCTGGAAGCAGCGCTCAGTATGGCTGGAGAATTAAGTCTTGATTTGGTAGAGATTTCACCAAATGCAAGTCCGCCGGTTTGCAAGATTATGGATTTCGGTAAGTACCGCTTTGAAAATTCAAAGCAGAAACAGCAGTCCAAAAAGAAGCAAAAACAGGTACAGCTGAAGGAAGTCAAATTCCGACCAGGTACAGAAGAAGCAGATTATCAGGTGAAAATGCGCAATGTTCACCGCTTTATCGATGCTGGTAACAAGGTAAAGATAAGCCTACGTTTCAAGGGTCGAGAAATGGCTCATCAGGAGCTAGGCCGTGACATACTCAAACGTGTTGAGTCTGATATGGGTGAAGATATTGTTGTCGAGCAGTTTCCAAAAATGGAAGGTCGTTTGATGGTAATGATGCTAAGTCCTAAAAAATCGGTATAATAGTCGGCTGGATTTAGAAAACAGTTCGGAAATGGCTTGTTTCAGGCTAAATCCGGATGTAAATAAGCGCCGCCGAGCAGTAAAGAGTCATCATTTTTTTTGAGATGAACGCTTGAGCGGAGTATTAAAATATGACCTCGAATGGGGTTGCAGGAGCAAGTTATGCCTAAGATGAAGACCAATCGGGGCGCTGCCAAGCGTTTCCGTAAAACGGCGTCCGGCAAGTTTAAGTGCGGACACGCCAACCACAGTCATATCCTGACTAAAAAGGACCAGAAGCGTAAACGTCGTTTGCGTGATGGAAATATGGTTACACCAGCAGATACACGCGCCGTAAGACGCATGCTGCCTTACGTATAACCTTTTTGGTTTAAGGAGAATATAAAATGGCTAGAGTTAAGCGCGGTGTTACCGCAACACGTCGTCACAAAAAAACATTAAAAGCAGCGAAAGGGTATTACGGTGCTCGCCGTAAAGTTTATCGCGTTGCTAAACAGGCGGTTACAAAAGCAGGTCAATATGCTTATCGTGATCGTAAAAACAAAAAACGCTCATTTCGGGCGCTCTGGATTGTTCGTATTAATGCTGCAGCCCGGATTAATGGCTTGTCCTATAGCCGCATGATGAATGGTCTGTCACGTGCTGAGATCGAAATTGATCGTAAAGTACTGGCTGATCTGGCGATTCATGACGCAGCAGCTTTTGCTGCATTGGCTGAAAAAGCCAAGGCCAGCCTTTAGGAAGGGCTGATCTATTCATGAATGAGTATCTTGAGCCCAGAATTTACAATAGTTGCGTCGCCTCAGGGCGCCTACTTTTGGTTGTAAGCACTTAAAATAGCGATGCTATTACAAGCACTTACCGCCTTACTCTTGAAGAATTCTGAATCTCAATCTACATCACTCAGAATAAACCAGCACTTCCTTAACTAGTATTTATCTCTGAAATTGGCAGCTAATCAAGCAGCCGACAAATAAGAACTAGCAAAAGGGAAGGGCCCATGTCCTTCCCTTTTTTGTTAATTGCATCACACTGGTGTAGTTGAACTGATAATGAAAGTTGGTAATATAAGTGGATTCACTCAATAACATATTGCAAGCTGCTCTCGATGGTGTTGATGGTGCTGAAAGTCTCTCAGCACTGGATGACATCCGGGTTGAGTACCTTGGTAAGAAAGGTCAGGTCACGGCATTGCTGAAATCCCTGGGCGGGATGCAGCCTGAGCAACGTAAAGTTGCCGGTCAGTCTATCAATCAGGCCAAACAATCTTTACAAGCGGCAATCAATGATCGTCGTGCCAGTCTGGAAAAAGCTGTTTTAGATGCTCGCCTGATAGCGGAATCAGTTGATGTCACGCTACCAGGTCGCGGTGTTGAGCGTGGAGGTTTACACCCGGTCACCCACACCATGGAACGTATTACTGAGATTTTTTCCAGACTAGGTTTCTCAGTGGCTACAGGCCCTGAGGTTGAGGATGATGAGCACAATTTTGAGGCTTTGAATTTCCCTGCACATCATCCAGCCAGAGCAATGCACGATACTTTTTACTTCCCCGATGGTCGCTTGTTACGGACACATACTTCGCCAGTACAGATTCGGGTGATGAAAGAACAGCAGCCACCGGTTAGGATAATTGCGCCAGGTAAAGTTTATCGTAGTGATTCGGATCAGACCCACACCCCTATGTTCCATCAGGTTGAAGGTTTGCTAGTGGATAAAGATGTTACCTTTGCCGACCTGAAAGGTGTGTTACAGGAATTTGTAAACGCTTTTTTTGAAGAAGAGCTGGCAATTCGACTGCGGCCTTCTTATTTTCCTTTTACAGAGCCTTCTGCAGAAGTAGATGTGGCCTGGGATAAAGGTGATGGTTCTGAGCCTGGTTGGTTGGAAGTATTAGGTTGCGGAATGGTTCATCCCAATGTGCTCAAAGGTCTGGATATCGATCCTGAGATTTATACCGGTTATGCCTTTGGTCTTGGTGTTGAGCGGTTTGCAATGCTGCGTTACGGGGTCAAGGATTTACGTCAATTTTTTGAGAACGATTTACAGTTTCTCAGTCAGTTCCGTTAATGAGAACAGGATAAGAAGATGCGGTTTAGCGTTAACTGGCTCAAACAATGGGTCAATATTTCAGAAAGTGTCTAAGAGTTGAGTTAACAACTCACAATGGCAGGCCTCGAGGTTGATGATATTGCACCGGCTGCTGCCGATTTTAGCGGCATTATAGTGGGCAAAATTATTACAGCAGAAACGCATCCTAATGCAGATAAGCTACGTGTTTGTGAAGTCGATTCAGGCTCTGAAAGATTACAGATTGTGTGTGGTGCCCCGAATGCTCGTGCTGGTTTAATTGCCCCATTAGCTGTTGTTGGAGCTGTGCTACCAGGTGATTTTAAAATCAAGAAAGCTGCGCTGCGTGGGGTTGAATCTAACGGCATGCTTTGCTCCAGTAAAGAACTGGGTCTGGCTGAAGACGCCGATGGCTTGATGGAGTTACCCGCAAACTCCCCAATTGGTATCGATTTACGCGAGTATTTACAGCTTGATGATACTTTGCTGGAGCTTGATTTGACGCCGAATCGGGCGGATTGCCTTTCAGTGCGTGGCATAGCCCGTGATGTCAGTGCGGTTTGCGCAGCGGAAATTATTACCCATGATATCGCGGCAATTCCAGCACAGACTGATCGGTTAATTGAGGTTAAGCTGGAAGATCCTGCTGCTTGTCCGCGATATATTGGCAGGGTGATAGAGGGTTTAAATCCACAGGCAGAAACACCTATATGGATGGTTGAAAAGCTACGTCGTAGTGGTGTGCGTTCCTTAGGTCCGCTGGTTGATGTGACCAACTTTGTATTACTTGAACTGGGTCAGCCAATGCATGCGTTTGATTTGGATAAAATCCAGGGTGGAATCATTGTTCGTCGTGCTCAGGCCGGTGAAAAACTGATCTTACTTGATGGCAGTGAAGCTGAACTGGATAACGATTTACTAGTGATAGCTGACCATGATGGTCCGTTGGCGCTGGCAGGTATTATGGGCGGTGAAGCCTCAGCTTGTGACCTGAACACCAGCACAATACTTCTGGAAAGTGCTTTCTTTGATCCGGCTGTAATAATGGGTAAATCAAGGCGATTTGGTTTGCATACAGATTCCTCTCATCGGTTTGAGCGGGGCGTTGATCCACAGTCTCAGGTCGAAGCGGTTGAGCGCGCAACAGGTCTGATATTGGAAATCTGTGGCGGTCAAGCGGGCCCGGTTATAGTTGCTGAGTCAGTTGCTGACATTCCAGTGCGTAAAGCAGTGACTTTGCGTTTAGATCGAATCAATAAGGTGCTTGGTAGTCAATTAACCGCTGCTGATGTTGAACCCATATTGAAGCGCCTGGGTTTTCAGCTTGAGTCGCTGACTAATGGCTGGAAGATTGTCCCACCTGGGGCGCGTTTTGATATTGAAATTGAAGAAGATTTGATCGAAGAGGTTGCCCGAGTCTACGGCTATAACAATCTGCCCATACGGATGCCGTCAGGCAGAATCCCAACCCCAGTCTTACCCGAGCGTGAAATAGCCCTTAGACGAATGCGTCAAGCAATGGTAGCTAACGGCTATAGCGAGGCGGTCAATTACAGTTTTATTGAGCAGAAGGTTTTGCAGGCCTGTGACCAGGGTCAGCAGGCATATGCGCTGGCGAATCCATTATCAGCTGATATGGACGTTATGCGAACCAATCTGCTGGCTGGTTTGTTGCTGAGTTTGGATAGTAATCAACGCCGGCAGCGTGAGCGTATCAGGCTTTTTGAGCTTGGTAATGTTTTTGCAGCCAGTGCCACAGAAGGGGCGGCTCCGGATCAATCGTTACGGCTTGCCGCGGTAGCAAGTGGTTCAGCACTACCAGAGCAGTGGGCAGAAACAACTCGTTCTATGGATTTCTTTGACCTCAAAGGTGATTTGCAACGAGTACTTGCGTTGCGTGGGCAGGATGATGTCGAGTTTGTGGCCTGCACAGATTACTCCTGGTTGCATCCCGGGCAATCTGCAAAGGTAGTTATAGCAGCTAAAACGATTGGTTGGATAGGAGCTATTCATCCGCAAACACTGAAGCAGTTCGGAATTCGAAACGATGTGTTTGCCTTTGAGGTAGAAGCAGAAAGCGTGCAAAAAAGAGAACTACCATTTGCGAAAGAAATTTCGCGTTTTCCGGCGATCCGTCGTGATTTGGCACTGGTAGTTTCTGAAGCTGTGAGCTTTGATGATTTAATCCGAGTCATTCGCAGTACAGCTGGCGTATTATTAGCTGATTTACGGGTTTTTGACGTTTATCAGGGTGAGGGTGTAGAAAAAACTTGCAAAAGTTTGGCTATTAGCTTGATTTTGCAAGATGTTTCAAGCACTCTAATGGACGAAACCGTAGATTCCATCATAAATGATGTGGTTTCTGCACTAGAGGCGCAGTTTGGCGCAAGGTTGAGAGGTAAGTAATGGCTTTAACTAAAGCAGATATTTCTAACTGTCTATTTGATGAAGTTGGACTGAATAAGCGTGAAGCAAAAGAGTTTGTTGATGGATTTTTCGAACTGATCCGTGAGTCTCTGGAAAGTGGCGATAACATTAAACTTTCCGGATACGGTAATTTCCAGTTACGCGATAAAAGCGAGCGCCCTGGGCGAAACCCCAAAACGGGTGAAGAAATTCCAATAACCGCGCGTAGAGTTGTTACCTTTAGACCGGGACAAAAATTAAGAGCGAGGGTAGAGGCATATGCTGGATCCGGGGATTGATACAAATCTACCACCTATACCTGCAAAGCGTTATTTCACCATTGGTGAAGTAAGTACACTTTGTGGTGTAAAGCCTCATGTACTTAGGTACTGGGAGCAAGAATTTGAGCAGCTCAAGCCGGTTAAAAGGCGTGGGAACAGACGCTATTACCAGCGTCACGATGTACTAATGATTCGCCAAATTAGAAGTTTGCTATACGAGCAGGGCTTCACTATAGGCGGTGCGAGACAGTGTCTTGAAGGCGAAACCGCACATAATGATGTTACTCGTAGTACCCAGATAATCAAACAGCTACGTACCGAGTTGGAAGAGGTTCTGCATGTCCTAAGGCGTTAATGTTTACCGGTTGGATGAATAAGTGTATTATTCGCTGCCACGGAAATTGGCGATCTTTAAGATTCAATCAGTTTTCGATTATTTAATCTCGGGGCGTGGCGCAGCCTGGTAGCGCACTACAATGGGGTTGTAGGGGTCGGAGGTTCGAATCCTCTCGCCCCGACCATTAAATAATCAAATCTGAAAGAGCAATCCGAATGTTTCGGGTTGCTTTTTTTTTAACCAGTCGAGTAGTAAATCTATTGACTGTTGATTATTGAGCGTAATATACGCTTAGTTATATAGGCTAAATGATTTTTGAACTCTTGAATTCGGGCATAATGACCCTGATATATCAAACTTAATCAGCTTAAATGTTGCCCACTAAATTCTGGAACCTGATATGTTCGATAACGATAACTCAACCGAAACTCCCATAGACAAGTTGCCAGCTGAGCCTGAAAGGCAAATGCCAGATATCGCCAATGAAGATCAGGCCCAGGAAACCGGAGAACTTGATTGGGTGGGTATGGATGAAATTGAACTCCCAGTTCGGGTAGAAACAGATCAGGGAGAAATTCAGCAATCCAATGCCAGAGTCACTGCATTTGTTAATCTCAATCGTGCAGAAGTGCGTGGTATCCACATGTCACGCTTGTATCTGACCCTGGATCAGGCTTTTGCAGAAAAACCGCTCAGTCCGGCCAGTATGCGCGAGATATTGCAGAATTTTCTGGCTTCGCATGAAGACCTGAGTGACCGTGCGTTGATACGCGTCGATTTTGACTATATGGTCCGGCGTAAAGCACTGGCGAGCGATAACGCCGGTTGGAAGCGCTATCCGGTAACTTTGATCGGGATAATGGACGGTGATAAATTTAGTGTTGAGTTAGGGCTGGAAGTGCTTTACTCCAGTACTTGTCCTTGTTCTGCAGCTTTAGCACGGCAGTTGATTCAAGAGCAGTTTGGTAAGGATTTCAAAGCCGATAAGGCCCTTGATCATTCAGCGGTCCTTGATTGGCTGGGTTCTGAACAAGGTATTATGGCAACTCCTCATTCCCAGCGCAGCGCCGCAGAGTTACGTGTACGTTTACAACCCTCGTTTGAAATGTTTCCGATTGTTGAATTAATCGATAGTATTGAAAATGCTGTACAGACACCAGTGCAGACTGCTGTCAAACGGGAAGATGAGCAGGAATTTGCGCGTTTGAACGGGCAAAATCTAATGTTCTGTGAGGATGCTGCGCGCAAGGTTCAAACGGCATTGAATGCAGAATCAAGCATCCTGGATTACTGGGCGCGGTGCTCACATTTTGAAAGCCTGCACCCACATAATGCTGTCTCAGTCATTACCAAAGGTATTAAGGGCGGTTACATAGCCGGTGCCGGTGCTCCGGTTAGATTAGGGCAGGGTAAGCATTGTAGGGACTGATTTTTAAACCTCATCCCGGGTTAAAAACCACGTCATCCCGGGCTTAGGTCGCTATGCGCATCCATGCGCTCACGCGACACTCGTGCGTCCATGCACATCATCCGGGATCTCCTTACGCTGCCGCGCTATTCGTTATGAGGTCCCGGCGCGG
>CAXMRK010000185.1:0-4262 GCA_964195815.1 uncultured Acidimicrobiia bacterium
GACTTATGATGCGGCTGTCCCGCGACTTCCGCTGACTTATGATGCGGCTGTCCCGCGACTTCCGCGACTTGAGCTCAGGGATAAACGATGGCAGAAGGAACAAACATAAAGAAAAGACTAATAATCAAGAAGTACGTTCTCTACTTATTTGTAGCCGCGTTTATCATGTTTTTATTAAACAAATTTTTCGTGCGACCCTTTGTGCTTGAAAATGACTATCCAGGTATTCTTCAAATAATTGTTCTTTCTCTTCCGAACTTCACTGAAGCTATTATGGGGACACTCCTTTTGACCGGAATATTATTTCAATTAAAACGGTTATTTGGAGATAAATTGAAATCAATTAAGACCACTTATGTGTATTTGATCGCCTTAATCCTTGCCTCTGTTTATGTAATCACCCAAGAATTAACACTTCACAATATCGGTGGGAATAACGTATATGACCCATATGATCTGGTTGCTTCTATTATCGGATTGACTTTAACGTACGTGACGATAAGAAGATTCGGTTACATTGAAATCGGTTAAAAGCCGCCACCCGTTTTAAATCCCCCGCCCCTGGAACTACCGCCTCTGGAACCACCTCTAGGCAGATTAAAACCACCACCGCCTGATCGCGGTTTTGGCAGATGCCAACTGGAACCACGTTTGCCTCGACTACCACGATTCCGACCGATTTTTATATCGCCGAATATATCAGCGAGATCGCCTAAACCACCACTGCCAAAGTCAGGAGCAGAACCCACATCTCGATATCCCTGGTTACGCTTGATGGTACGCCACAGATCAGAACCGCTAACCAATCCCTGAAGAAACTGACCAAGAACACCTGCTAGCAGAGAGTCGTTGCTGAAGCCTGAACGCACATCATCGAAGCGAGAATTTTTAAAGTTACGCCGAACCCGCTCTAACTCTTTAAGTTTATTAATTTTATTACCATGTAAGGAACGCACATCGCCCAAATCACCGCTTAGTGTTTTAAGGTGGACAGATAGGTTCTGAAGCTCAATCAATAACTGATCATCAGTCGCTGAGGCCGTTGCTTGAACATATCGATGAATGGCATGTAAATCCTGATGATCCAATGCCTGGGTCAGACGGGCAATACAACGGTGCATGTATTCATCCTCGCCAGCCATATATTTTGCCCGTTCCTCCAGCATTTGGTTGAGGTCATTTTCTTTATTTTCAAGCAAATCATCATGCTGATCTATCTGATCTCGAAGCGTATTGAGCTCATTTTCCAAAAGCTTCACACCTGCTTCAGCAAGTGCATCGAGCTCAATCTGTTGCAAGACCAAATGCTCTGCATCTGCTTTATCTGCAATTCTTTGAGCATGCTCTGAAAGTCGCTTAGGTATTTCCACCAGGTTCCAGTAATTTACCCGAGCGGGCTCGTATTCAATCAGTCGGGCTACCCAACTATCCATAAACCGAGCAAACAGACCGCCACTGTATTCGGTGGTTCCATATTGCTGTTCCCATAAATACATAAACAGTTTGTCATGCTGATAAGGCTCTGCTTTCTCTGCCAGATCGGCTTGTGCCTGTTCTGCTTTTTGAGTTGCCTCATGTGACATCGATTCCGCAGCCCGAGCTTTTTCAAGCTGTGTGAGATAGGCTTCATTCTGCTTTAACTGATCCTGAACCTGAGCCTCACAATCCACAATTTTTTGTGAAACATGATTAACACCCTGTAACAAATCTTCGCGCTCAATCTCAATCTTTGATATCCGTTGATTTAAATCTTCAACCTGACTGTTTAGTACTGATAAGGCAATATCACGCTGTTTTAATATTTTCGCTGCCTGTTGATCAGCGGCAGTTAAATTTTGCTGTAGTTCTCCAGCTTGAATCTCAGCCAGCCTAACCGCTGCAATATCATTGATAATCTTGAGCCGGTGGCGTTGATTAGCTGCAAGCGTATCTGTCAACATAGATATCTGTGCATCCAGCCTGACCGCTTCATTGCGAATGGTCTGCAAGGTTTGATCAATATTTTTTAGTGCTGTTGTTCCTGTCCACATATCAGCAACCGCCAACAGAAACTGATTGATTTACGCTTAGTTCCATTTGGTTATAGCCCCGCCGGTTGTAGCGATTGAATATTTTGGCAAAAGATAACCTTGTAATTTCTCCCCTACCTGGTTGGCCTGGATAATGCCATCATCATTCTTGTCTGCTGCAACTTTATAGAAGGTGTCTTCATTCACCCTAATACCCCAGGTCTTAGCCATACTTTTACGGTTTGATTCCTCATTCAGGATTTCTAACTCGACCACATTATTATTGCGATCAATGGCTTCTACTATTAAATAATAATTTCTACTCGAGGTATTAACATCAGGTACGCGCCACACTCCTGAGGATTCACCCTCGCGTGAGATCACCCGAACAGTGTAATAACTTTGTAGCCGTCGATTTAATACTTTTAGTTCGGTCTGGATTTTTTCTGCTTTTTTCAAATCATCATCTGCGACCGCCTGTTTTGCGATTGCAATCTGGCTCTTAGCCTGCTCAATAATTTGAGGGTTCTTTGCATTGTTGACGATACTGTTATATGACTTATCCAGATTGCCAGCCAGGCTATTTCTTAATTCACGTTCAGGCAATACATCGCTTACATAATAAACACCACCAAGCAGACTTCCTATAACCGCTAGAGCCGCAATAGGCTTTTTCCACAGACCTCGGGAAACCCAGGCAGTAGCAATCTTGGTGCGCCAACTTTTAGCAACAGGCTGATACTGAAAACGTTCTTGCTCGAGTGCAGCGATACCTTCTTGTAAAACACTGTCAGGTACTTCGATGCCCTGTGCCGCATACAAAGCCTTAAGTCTTGCAAGCAGGCGTTTACGGCGTTCCTCCGCATCCAGTTCGCGCTCTACGATATCTTGCTGATGGCGAAGTGTATCGACCACATCCATCGCCACCATCAGATCTTCCAAGGGCGCTTGTTTATCAACCAATTCAGTCATCACAGGTTATTTGTAAATCGCCGATGAGACTTAAAATGTATGTGGCAATGATAAGGAACCACCGCGCTCGATGATTCTGGCCATACGCTGTTTACCATCTTCTACTGAAACACGAATTTCCTCAGCATTTTTAGTTGATAAAATTCGCATCTCTTCGATAATTTCACGCGAACGTTCCTGAAAATTAACTACAGAATCTACCAGTTTCTTGACTGCATCAGCTCGAATTGTTGGTCCATATCCGGCTCGTACAGCTGCTTCCTGAACTTTTCCTCCGATATCAGCTAAATCTTCCAGACTTTCAGAAACGCCTTCTTTCATAGCTTCTAAGGTTTTTGTGCTCTCATGTAAACCAAACAATCCAGTAAACGAAGCCGTCAATGCCGTTAACACAGATTCATTGGTACCAAAAAATGTGATCGCCTGTTTATACACTCTTTCTTTCGCACTATTGGTTTGCATCAAGCGAGCCATGACCACTTCAGAAGTGTTATAGCTAACGGTAAGATTATCTGAAATGTCTTTGGATACTTGATAGCGATCTTCTGAGTATTGCAATTTACGCATGCTCTCATCACGAGCTAATTCAAGTTTTGCACGTTCAGCCAGATCCTCACCAGCATATGCGGCAACAGTTGCACTGGCCTGCTGCAAGCTTCCTCTAGCATTGTTCCATAGGCCTTCTGATTGCTTAAGGACATCTAATGCATATATTTCAGATTGTTTTATAGCGCCTCTAAAATCCTGATAGGCTTCCAGAATAACGCTTTCCCGTTCAATCTGGTCGCGCGAATCTTCAGCAACATCCAGATAGATTTCTTTGATCTTGTCAAAGCGAGAGGCGATATCTCCGCGAGTAACTTTCATCCATACATTGTTGATTCTTTCAAAGGTATCAACCTTGCCATCATCCAATTGCTCGACCATACGCTTAGCATCGCCTCTGATTGAATTAAATGCTTCAGTAATTTCCTCATATCGCTCACCAACTTTCATTTCTGAGACTTGCTCACGAACGATATCATTGAACACTGAAGCCTGACTTAATGTCCGTGCAATTGCGACAATTTTCGCCTCGTCTATATCGGTTAATTTTTCTAGTAAAGAAACAACAGGTGCCTCATCAATTTTTTCAGGCATCAGTCCAAGATCACGAACCTGTGCAAGTGCTTTATCTAGATAATGAAAAGTAGTGTTACTCATGTTATTCCCCTGGATTGGGACAGCTAAAGCCATCCCTGTTGATCACTAATTAGTCTGAATTACTTGATCTAGGATAGA
>CAXMRK010000186.1:0-13698 GCA_964195815.1 uncultured Acidimicrobiia bacterium
TTTCCACAGCGTGCTGAGGTTGGCGCTACCAGATACCATATTTGTTGTTATGATCATGCGTATGCCGCTGACAAATGCAAACACTGAAAAAACTCGAATCAACCACTCACTACTGATCTGATCAGCAATCCACGCACCAAGCAGTGCACCAATAAAGAGCCCTGGTGAAAACAATTTTACCCAGCTCCAATCCACCGCTTTACGTTGGTGATGAGTATATGTGGCGGCCGCACCAGTGATTAGAATGGTAGCTAGAGAGGTTGCTACTGCTTGTTGGCTGTGGGCATTAAAAAGAGGGAATTTGTCTTGCAGGTAGAGCGCTAGGACTGGCACAATGATCATGCCGCCGCCAATACCCAGATAGCCGGCTGCAAGTCCGGCCGCTGCTCCGGTGGTAGCAAATATCAGCCAGTCGAGAACAGTGAGTTGTAACATTATTGATGACCACGGTTTATTTTTATGCAGGTTTTCAGTGCTCTCATGTTGTGCATTTTTTGCATGTGTAAAATAGAGGACAATTCAATGTGGTTGGCAATAAGCGTAACATTAAACCAATGCTTCATTTAACTGAAATTCCTGTGTCCTGGCGGCCAGCATATTTTATAAAGTATTTATTATACGGTTGTATAGCTGGCTTTGTATGGCTTGCTCCGAGTCAATCAGCTTTTGCCAATCCGCCCCTTGATGCCACAGCTGAGCAGTTCAAACAGACATGGGATTTAGCTCGAACGGGTAAGCATGATGCTTTTCGACAACAGCTGTCTGCCTCAACACAGTATCTGCTCTATCCTTATTTACAATACGAAGATTACCGATCGCGTCTGGCAACAGTACCTGCGGCTGAGTTAGCCACATTTTTGGAAAGTCATAAGGGCTGGGCGTTTAGCAGCGGCTTGCGCCAGGCCTGGTTGCGCGTTTTGGGTCGCCAGCAACAGTGGCAGGATTTACTGGATTATTCAGGTCAATATGATTCAATCAGGGGCGCAGAAACCCGCTGTCATCACCTCAATGCCAGGCTTAAAAATAACTATCAAAAAACTGCAAAAGCAAAGTTTTTGAATGATGCCATGAAAATGTGGTTAACCGGAAGCTCTCAGCACAAAGCCTGTGATGCGGTGTTTAGCTGGTTGGACAGGCGTGGTTACATCAATGAAGAGGCACTCAAGCAGCGAATATTAATAGCTTTCCAGGCCAATAATTTGACCTTGACCAATTACCTGAAAAGAAATTTGAGTAGCTCTGATCAAGCTCATGTTAATGCGTATCAGCAGCTGTGGAAAAAACCAAATGCGGGCTTCAGGTCAACTCATAAGTGGTCTGACACTGGCAGGACTCAAGATATCATTCTCGCAGCGTTGCAGGCTCAAGTGCGAAATAATCCGGATTTAGCGCTTAAATACTGGCGCCAGGTCGAACATAGATTTGCCTGGAGTGAACAGGTTAAAAGCAAGTTGCTCTACGATATTGCTTTATTTTCAGCGGTTGCCCTGGATAAAGATGTACTCGATCTTTTTAAGCAAGTGCCCGCAGCCAGTATCGATGACCGGTTGTTGCAATGGCGACTGCGTACCGCGCTAAATCATCAACGTTGGGATGAATTATTAGCCAGCTTTGAAGCGATGACAGCAATCTCAAAACAGGAAGGGCGCTTCCGTTACTGGCAAGCGCTTGCGTTAAAAGAACGAGGAGAAAAAGAAGCCTCGCAGAAGGTTTTAAAACTGCTGGCTCGGGAGGCAACTTTCTGGGGTTTTCTGGCAGCTGACCAGTTAAACCAGGATTATCGAATTTGTCCACTGGACCCGGAAGCGAATGTTGATGAAGTCAGTGAAATAGCCGCTATGCCAGGTGTAAAACGGGCGCTGGAATTACGGCGTGTTGGTCTGGATGATTTTGCCAGCCGAGAATGGGCTTCGGCTACAGCATCTTTGAGCAAGGACAAAATGCGCTCGGCAGCTGCTTTGGCAACGCAGAATAACTGGTCTTCTCAGGCTATTATTAGTTTAGGCAAGAGTGGTGATACACGCTACTACAGTTGGCGTTTCCCGCTTGCATTTGAACAACATGTCCAGCGTAATGCAAGTCGCCATAACCTGGACCCAGCCTGGATTTTTGGTTTAATGAGGGCCGAAAGTGCATTGGATCCTCGCGCTATTTCGCCGGCCAAAGCCTATGGTTTAATGCAATTGCTGCCATCAACGGCAAAGCGTTTGTCAGCCTCTGCAGGGGTGCAATATACAAACAAAATTAGTTTGTTGGATCCAGCCTCCAATATTGCTTTTGGTAGCGCTGAAATGAGCAAGCTTTTAAGCCGCTATAACGATACCCCAGCCTATGTTACTGGAGCATATAATGCAGGCCCCGGGGCAGTGGATCGTTGGTTAAAACAAAGGCCTGATATTGAGCTTGAGCGGTGGTTGGAATTAATGCCATATTATGAGACGCGAGATTATATTCCTCGGGTAATGGCATTCGCTACTTTGTATGCCTGGCGCCTGGGCGACCCGGTTTCGCGGGTTAGTCACCGACTGCGACATGCGAATGCTGCAACCAATGGGGCTGGTCTTGCTAAGATAAGTTGTTTACCCTGATGACAGGTTGTAAACGAGCTGTGTGCTAAATCTGCAGCAGACAGGTATTTATAAGGGTTATTTGTATCAGTATGTATAACAAAATCACCACAAACAGAATCGATGGTTAATTCAATGAAAGTGTATCTGGTTGGCGGTGCAATTCGGGATGAACTCCTCGGATTGCCCGTAAAAGAGAAAGACTGGGTGGTTACAGGGAGCAGCGCAGAAGAGATGTTAGCGCTCGGCTATCGTCAGGTTGGTGCAGATTTCCCGGTGTTTTTACACCCCGAAAGCGGTGAAGAATATGCGCTCGCCCGCACGGAACGAAAGTCAGGCCAAGGTTACCATGGCTTTAGTGTTGATTTTCATCCGGGTGTTACTCTTGAAGAAGACCTACAGCGCCGCGACCTGACTATTAACGCAATGGCGCGTGATAGCAGTGGTCAATTAATTGATCCATGGGGCGGGCAAGCTGATCTTCAGGCCGGGGTCATGCGTCATGTCTCTCTGGCCTTTTCCGAAGACCCCTTGCGAGTACTGCGAGTGGCTCGTTTTTCGGCGCGTTTTGCAAGGCAAAGTTTTAGTGTTAGTGATCAAACTAAATGGCTGATGTCAGCGATGGTGGCTTCTGGTGAGTTGAAATCATTAACCCCTGAAAGGGTATTCACCGAAATTCGTAAAGCGTTTATAAGCGAGAACCCTGCAGTGTTTGTTCAGGTGTTGCGCGAGTGCGGTGGATTGAAAGCCTTGTTACCTGAAGTTGATGCATTGTTTGGGGTGCCGCAGCCAGAGCAGTACCACCCTGAGGTTGATACGGGTATTCACACATTATTGGCAATGGACCGTTGTGTAGCGTTGGCAATCCAGCAGCAAATTGATGATTCAGACAGAGCCATGCTGGTTTTTGCGGTGTTGTTACATGATCTTGGGAAAGCATTGACCCGCGAGCAATATTTACCAAAACACTCTGGGCATGAGGCAAAAGGGGTGCCATTGGTACGCGCAATTTGCCTGCGCTTACGGGCGCCAAAAGCATGGCAGCAATTGGCGGAACTGGTTTGTCATTGGCATTTGCAATGCCACCGGGTTGAGGAAATGCGGCCGTTGAAAGTTTTGGAGTTACTCGGGCATCTGGATGTTTTCAGGCAACCGGCCCGATTGCCATTTTTTCTGTTGGCCTGTCAGGCTGATGCGCAAGGCCGCAAGGGGCTTGAAAACGAGCCCTACCCACAGGCGAACTATCTGAGTGAAGCCAGCAGGCGTGTATTAGCAGTCAGTACAGAAGGTCTGTCTGAGTTGGCTGATGGTAAGAAGATTGCACTTGAGTTGCAACGCAGGCGTTTGGCCGCCCTTGCTGATATTCGTGAGTTTAATGCTAGCTGAGTCTGCGCTGTAACTTCTGATCCAGATAAAGAATAAACCGGTTTTGGGTGGCTTTTGCCATGCCCCAGCCTGCTAATAATCCAATAAAGTTGGCAATCAAATCGCCGCTGCTGCCCTGGCGCCATGTGGTTAATGTCTGTGCCAGTTCAACACCAAGAGATATCGTCAATAAAATTCCTAATAGTACAAAACCCCGATCAGGATAAAGGCTGACAAACCAAAACATAATCACGCCCCAGGCAATGAAGTGCTCGACCTTATCCAGGTAACTAAACGAGATCATGGTTTGATCAATGGCTGCCAGCGACAAAATGATAATTGTAAGCAGCATAATCAAACCAAGCAGTAGCCAAAGCTTGGGAAAATAGAGTCTATAAGTAATCGAGGCTTCAGTCATAAGTGGTGCAACCAGTCGCTACCGCGGAAACCAGGAATTTGGTTGTGGCTCAAGTCGCGACCAAAGCCCATAAATTGAAAACGAGTTCCCATTTCAGCAGGCAGGGTGAGTTTTTTGATTTGTGCCGCCAGCTTTAGTTGTGCCTGAAAATCATCTTGAGCTTCGCCTTGCATGAGTTCAATCAGGCCACTATCGAACAAAAAGTTTGCCTGCGAGGTGTAAGCCACTAGCTCCCAACCATTGATGCCATCTCCGGCTTCAGCGACAGCAGTGAAATCTACAAAGGCTGTCAGATCCTGTAAGCCTGGCCAAAATAAAGGATCAGGATGAGCCCTGTGTCGGTAATGGCAAATTAATGTCCCCTGGTTTCGCGCATCCAGATAGAACTCGGGGCGCGGATAGCCATAATCAGAAAGCAACAATAAGCCCTTGTCCATTGACTCCAGCAAACCAGCCAACCAGGGGCCGAGGAGTAAATTGATTTCAGACTCATAGGCATCGGGTAATGCATGCCCCAATTCTGTCTGTAAATGGTTGACCGCTGCTGAAACCTTATCCGTTGCTGTTTTCCAACAAAGCGTCAGTTTGCCGAGGTCATAGTCAACAAATTGCTGCTGTATCTCGGTTTTATTAATGCGAAAGCGCTCAACAGGAAGGGCATCGATGACTTCATTTGCATAGCTGATGCCAGTGAAGTTTTTGGGCGGGGCATCAAGCCATTCAACTCGATTCAATAATTCCGGGCATTGGGATTGAATTCGAAGCCGTTGCTGTTCACGCAGGTCCGCGCTACGCTCTAAAATCAGATAACGTTGCGGTAGCGGCTCCAGAAATTTAAGTAGATCAGCCGCTAAAGCACCGCTACCAGCACCAATTTCCATAAAATCATAGCTCAGTGACTCAGCACATAGTTGCTCAGCAACAGCGGCAAATGAGTTTGCCAGGCAACGCGCAAACAAATCGCCGAGTTCGGGGGCGGTAATAAAATCCCCCTCGCTACCAAATTTATGTAGACCAGCACTGTAGTAACCCAGACCAGGCTCGTACAGTGCAGCTTCCATATAGTCGGAAAATGAGATTGGGCCATTTTCTCTGATACGCTGACTCAGCACTTCCAGTAAGCGGGCGCTGTGCTGCTTGAGGTCTGCGGGTGGTTCGGGCAGGATGGAGTCCTGATTTGTGACTGGAAAAGACATAGCGATAGTTTGGTTGAAACACTCTATGCTTGTCCAGCCCAAATATGAAACAAAGAATAAGACGAATAAAGCGAGAGCATTTTGGCAGTAAACACAATCCACAAACAAGCACTGGTAACTGGAGGTGCTCAGCGTCTCGGTGCGGCTATTGCAAGACGACTACATGCCTCAGGCTATGACTTGATTTTGCATTACCGTCATTCTGCTGTGGCTGCCCAGGAGCTCGCTACAGAACTTGAGTCAATTCGTCCTGCTAGTGTCAAACTGGTCAGTGGAGATTTTACCAATCAAGCATCAGTTCAGGAATTAGTTGAACGGGTGCTGGAGTATGGCCCACAGCTGCAGGTGCTTGTGAATAATGCCTCGCTGTTTTTTCCAACACCCATTGGTGAAACAGATGAAAACGACTGGAATAGCCTGATTGATTCCAATCTTAAGGGCGGATTTTTTTTGGCTCAGGGTTTGGCGGAGCAGCTAAGACATCAGCAAGGCTGCATTATTAATCTGGCAGATATTTATGCCGACAAACCACTGTCTGCGCATTCGGTTTATAACATCGCCAAAGCCGGGGTAGTGATGATGACTAAAACTCTGGCTCGGGAATTAGCACCACAGGTCAGGGTTAATGCGATAGCACCTGGAATTATCCTGTGGCCGGAAAATGAACCTAATGATGAACTTAAGCAGGGTATCCTCAAGCGTACTGCTTTAGGACGGCAGGGTGATCCGGCGGATATTGCAGCAGCGGTCATGTTTCTTCTTGAGCAGGCAAAGTATATTACCGGGCATACTTTAGCTGTTGATGGTGGGCGTTCGCTATATCTCTGAAGTATTAGCGTGCATCAGAAACACTCTGCAAAATTTTGCTGATGCTTAAATTGTGAATTCTACGCTTGGGCTCAGATAGTTTTTGTTACCTTCAAAAGACTCCCAAATATCTGCCATTCGCTTGCCCGTCCGTGGGTGAATTAAATCAGGTGCTAATTCTGCCAATGGTCTCAGCACATGGGCATAATGCAGAATTTCTTCGCGCGGTAATATCAGCTTTGGATCATCACTGATGTCTTCGTTATACAGCAGAATGTCGATATCGATAACGCGGTCAGAAAATCGGGGTGTATTACGGTTGCGCCCATTCAGGTCTTCAAATTCAGTGAGCTGTTTTTTTAAAGCCAGAGGCTCAATATCGGTTTCAATGCGGGCAGCCAGATTTATAAAATCGCGCCCTTCAAAGCCAACACTGCTGCTGCGGTAGGCCGAAGATAATGCCAGTCCTGTAAACTCACCACCCAACCAGTCAATGGCCGTTTGTAAGTGCTCAACAGGTTCTGTGTTGCTGCCCAGGCCAAGATAAACTACGTGCATTATTTTTCTCGCTCGATAATCACACCCACAGCTGCTGAGCCACGAACCGCTCCGGGCTTGCTGAGTTTTAAGCGTAAGCCGTTAACTTTAAACTCATTCAGCACAATCTCAGCACAGCGCTCGGCTAGAGTTTCAACCAATTGAAATTCAGCTGTTTGCACGAAATTGATAAGGCGTTTTGCGACTTCTTTGTAGTCTAAAGTGTCTTCAATAGCGTCACTTTGCCCAGCCTTTTTAATATCAAACTCCATTTCCAGATCAATACTCACGGTCTGTCGTATTTCCCGTTCCCAATCATAAATACCGATGACGGTTTCAATTCTAAGGTCTTCTATAAAAACGCGATCTTGCCGCATACCGCTAAACTCCTGAAAAATTGGTAGCTGGTGAGCTTTCAAAAAATAAGCTAATAGTGGATAAATCTTACTGCCTGGTTAATTAGTCTGCCACTGGCGGGTTTAGTTCATCCAGTGGCCAGCGTGGACGCCCATGGATGCCCGCTTTGCTGGTTTCGCCAGCTTGCATCCTTAAATTACCTGCATAAGCAATCATCGCACCATTATCAGTGCAAAAATCCAGCCTTGGCCACGATACCTGCCAGTTGTTTTTGCTGGCTTCTGTGAGCAGTGCCTCGCGCAGAGCCTGGTTAGCACCTACACCTCCGGCAACAATCAGTCGCTGGCAGTTTGTTTGTTTTAATGCGCGTCGACATTTAATCAATAAAGTTTGCACCACGGCCAGCTGAAAGCCAGCAGCAATATCAGCTTTGATGCTGTCATCTTCATCAGTGTGGGTCTGTTCTTTCTGCCAGAGCGTACGGGTATGGGTTTTTAAACCGCTAAAACTGAAGTCCAGCCCGGGTCTGTCTGTCATTGGTCTGGGGAAGCGATAACGTTCTGAGTTGCCCTGCACAGCCAATTGCGCCAGTGCGGGACCACCGGGATAGCCCAGGCCCAATAATTTTGCGGTTTTATCGAATGCTTCACCTGCAGCATCATCCAGTGTTTCACCAATTAATTGGTAGCAGCCCACAGCTTTAACCTCAACCAACATGGTGTGGCCGCCGGAAACCAGCAGAGCAATAAATGGGAAGTCAGGAGGATTTTCTTCCAGCATCGGAGCCAGTAAGTGACCCTCCATATGGTTGACGCCAATGACCGGGATATTTAAAGCATGCGCAAGCCCGTGTGCGATGCTCGAACCTACCAATAAAGCGCCAATTAGACCGGGTCCTTCAGTGACTGCAATGCCATCAACATCAGCAAGGGTTTTACCAGCTTGCAGCAAACATTCCCGAATTAAGGGTATGGTTTTACGCAGATGATCGCGGGATGCCAATTCAGGCACAACACCACCGTATTCTGCGTGCAATGCCACCTGCGAATAGAGCGTATCAGCCAGCAAACCCCGTTGAGAGTCATACAGAGCAATGCCAGTTTCATCGCAGGAGCTTTCAATTCCAAGTGTCAGCAAAGGGGTTCCAGGTGTTATAGCGTGTCTGAGCATATTGTAAGGGCAAACTGGGTAGTGCGAAACCTCCCATTAACACACAGAACCAGTGCTAATCCGGCAAAGAAAACTTTATTTTAGTTGAATATATAACTATACTAATGTAAATAATTTTAATAATAACTATATTGCATGAGATTCCAAGTCTGAAGAGTCCTTTTTAGGTTTTACCCCCCCTGTACTTTGATATACCCAGTAATGGGTTGTTTAGGAAAACGAAATGACACAAATAACAAAAAAACCACTACTTTTGCTACTTTCCTCTCTGCTTTTAATATCGCCCATACTTGTTCAAGCGGCTATTGAGTTTGATCAGAATGTTACTCCGGATGCTATTTATGGGTCGGGAAACTCCAATGGAGCATTTACTACTGATCGGGTCGATGGAATAGAGGTAGGGCTGCGCGCCACCATTCCTTTCGTAGGCATTAATAACAGCAATGGAGACGGCACCTATAGTTTTTCTCTTGCTGAAACCGATCATGATAATAACCCTGGTACAGATAGAAGATGGAATTTTGAGTTTACCGTAAATACTGATTTTAATAACACAACGGGTTTGGCGGTGGATCAATATACCTATGAGTTAGGCCTGGATAGTGATCCGAGTCTAGGTATAAACTATCTAATATTTGATCCCATCACACCAAATACGGCACCGTTAAATGCTCCGTTTTTTGACCACAGTATTGGTAACAACGCCACGGCTAATGGCGCTGGGTCAGAAGCAGTGGATGAGCCAGGTTACCTGGCTTTGATCGCTGGCAATAATGTCTTACAGCAGTCCTGGCGTTACGCTTTTTTTCCAATGCCACCACTAGATACTTATGACCCTGATGTGGCAGGTACTTACGCGGTGTACTTTCTGGTCAGAGATCAACTTGGTAATGTGATTGCCAGAAGCGACATCCAGGTCTTAATTGGAGGCGCACCACCGGTGGTCCCACCAGTCCTTACTGCAACAAGCATACCCACATTAAACTGGCTGGGGATGATGTTCGCATTTACGTTGATTTTGCTTGCAGCTGTTTTCAGCGGCCGGTTAAGAGACGCCTAATCCGAAAACAGAGCAACAGGAAATATCCATTTTATCCAAAATGCAAAGAAACAGGGTCCTTCGACCCTGTTTTGCGCTCAGATTTGAGTAAATTTGATCTAGTTGTCACGATATGCCATAAAATTTTGCACCAGCTGATTGTTTCAGGGTAAAATAGGCGGCTACGATTTATTTATTGTTCCGGCAGTGCCGGGTAACCCTGAAACATCGAAAGATGTGGGGAATATGGAGTTAGAATGCCAAGTGTAAAATTACGTGACAACGAGCCTTTCGAGTACGCACTACGTCGGTTCAAGCGCTCTTGCGAAAAAGCAGGAATATTAGCTGAAACCCGTCGTCGTGAGTTCTATGAAAAGCCTACCCAGGAACGCAAACGCAAGCAGGCGGCCGCTGTTAAGCGCCATCAGCGTGCAGTATCCAGGACCACAAATCGTCACCGCAGATTGTACTGAACCCTAATACAGAATTACTGTGACTGGATAAATCCAGTCATTATTTCTTTGCTATGTCTTCCGGTTTGTAAATCTATGTCAGACCTAAAAATTCAGATTCAGGATCATGTAAAAACGGCAATGCGAGCTAAAGACCGCAAGCGTCTTGGCGTGTTGCGTCTGGTCACTGCTGCCATCAAGCAACGTGAGGTCGATGAACGCATCGAATTAACAGATATCGATGTACTGGCTGTTTTGGAAAAAATGGTCAAGCAAAGACGCGACTCACTGGATCAGTACACAAAAGCAGGGCGCGATGATTTAGCCGCGCAGGAAAGCTATGAGCTCGATCTGCTGGCTGAATTTTTACCAGAACCACTGAGTGCAGAAGAATTAGACGCTCTGATTGCTCAGGCAGTTGCTGAAACCGGTGCCAGCTCGATTAAAGATATGGGTATGGTGATGGCTAAAGTTAAACAAGCCGCACAAGGACGAGCTGATATGAAACTGGTCAGTGGCGTGGTCCGCAATCAACTCAACAGCTGAGTGCTTCTATCTTTAGAAAAATTCGCAAAAAAACACAATCAGACCGATAATTGAAATCAGTGACCGGTCGAATCCCAGAATCATTTATTGAAGAACTCATCAACCGCGTAGATGTTGTTGATGTTATTGGGCCACGGGTGCCGTTAAAAAAAGCCGGTGCTGAATACTCTGCATGTTGTCCATTCCACGACGAAAAATCACCTTCATTTACGGTTAGTCCACAAAAACAGTTTTATCACTGTTTTGGCTGTGGTGCGCACGGTACCGCTATTGGTTTCCTGATGGCCTATGATGGGCTGGAGTTTGTGGATGCGGTAGAAGAGCTTGCCCGCAGCGCAGGACTGGAAGTTCCACGAGAAGGTGGTGGTGGACCGCGAGTAGATAATAGCGGTTTATATGAACTGGTAGAAAAAGCCAGCCTCTGGTTTCAGGCGCGTTTGAGAGAGAACCCTGAGGCTATCGAATATTTACGTCAACGCGGGGTCAGTGGTGAGATTGCCAAAGACTTTGGCATAGGCTTCGCCCCTGCAGGCTGGGACGGTCTAATTAGTGCTCTGGGTACCACAGATACCTTACGCCAGCAGATGTTGACTACAGGCCTTACAGCCCAGGGTGATAAGGCTGTGTATGATAAATTTCGTCATCGCATCATGTTCCCAATCCACGATAGACGTGGTCGCGTGATCGCCTTCGGTGGGCGCGCGCTTGCTGACAAAGGTCCAAAGTACTTGAATTCCCCAGAAACGCCGTTGTTTCATAAGGGGCGTGAACTCTATGGTTTATTTCGCGCACGTAAATTGGGCGGGCAGTTAGAGCGTCTACTGGTAGTCGAAGGCTATATGGATGTGGTGGCTTTGGCACAGTTTGGAATTCATTATGCAGTGGCCACGCTGGGAACAGCGACAACGGTACAACATGCCGAATTAATATTCCGAAATGCCGCCGAAGTTGTGTTTTGCTTTGATGGCGATAGAGCTGGACGCAAAGCGGCATGGCGAGCCCTGGAGAATGTGCTCCCAGTCATCAAGGAAGGGCGCCAGGCACGGTTTTTGTTTCTTCCAGATGGTGAAGACCCGGACAGTATGATTCGCAAAGAAGGTGAGCAAAAATTTGGGCAACGGATAAGTGAAGCCAAACCATTGTCAGCATTTTTCTTTGAGCAGATGGAAGCCAAAACAGATATGACCAATGTAGAGGGTAGGGCGCGTCTTTCGGCTTTGGCACAACCTTATCTGGAAAAAATTCCCACAGGTGTGTTACGGGATATGTTGTTGTCAGAATTACGCCAGCGTGTGGGTCATCAGCTGGCATTCACTAGTAGCGCTGAGCCACAAACAAAACCCACTTCTGGTAGAGTGCAAAAAATCAATAACACACCGATACGCATTGCCATCGCATTAGTGCTACAAACACCGAAATTAAGCAGAAGTTGGCCTAAAACGAAGGAATTACACGGTAATTCGATAAAAGGTTTGGATTTGTTACGGGAAATTGTTGATTTTTGTGCCTCTAGGCCCGATATTACTACGGCTGGGTTGCTGGAACGGTGGCGCGAACATGCTGCTGGAGTACATTTGGGTAAATTAGCCGCTGAAGAACTTCACGTAGATGATAAAATTCGTGATTCCCATTGGCAGGCAACCCTCAGACATATTGCGCTTCAGGTTGCCTCGCTAGAACTCGAGCAGCTGATTGAATTGCAGCGACAAGGCTTATTAACGCAAGTGCAGAAAGAACTGTTAAAAGAATTATTAATACGCAAACTAGAGCTTCAGCAGCGGCATGCCGATAGTGAATAATTAGTTTGTGTAGAAAAGTAGTAAAGAATTTTATTTGCCTCATAAACAGGGGCCTGACCGGGTTTAGGTATGAATAGTAATCAAACATCACAGCTAAAAGCACTGATTAAAAAAGGCAAAGAGCAGGGTTTCCTGACCTATGCCCAGGTCAATGACCATCTACCAGACGATATTGTAGATCCTGATCAGATTGAGGACATTGTCAGTACCATTAATGACATGGGTATCCAGGTGTTCGAAAAAGCACCAGATGCTGATACATTAATCTTAAATGATGATGCCAATACCGATACGGATGATGAAACTGCTGATGAAGAAGCAGTAGCAGTACTGGCAGCGGTTGAGACTGAAATTGGCCGGACAACTGATCCTGTGCGCATGTATATGCGTGAAATGGGTACAGTGGACCTGCTGACGCGCGAAGGCGAAATTTTAATTGCCAAACGTATCGAAAAAGGTTTGCTTCAGGTGCATCAGGCACTTTCAAAGTTCCCTACTACCATTGCGGTTTTGGTCAAGTTTTGGCATAGCCACCTCGCAGGCAACACCAGATTAACAGATATAATAGTTGACTTTAAACCGTTGACCGAAGAGATTTCCAAGCCGGTTCAGAAAAAATCGGATGATGATCAAGTTGAATCAACCGTACCCGCCGGGCCAGATATTGAGGCTCTGGAAAAATGGTTTAGAACGCTCGACAAGCAATATAAGAAATTCCTTACTGTATACAAGAAGCATGGTGATGGTCACGCGGCGGTTAATAAAGCCCGTGAAGAAATGGCTGTAACATTCTTGCTAATGAAATTTAATGCACGGATGATGGATCATTTGATTGATAATCTGCGCTTCACGATTACTAAAATCCGGAGTCATGAAAGGGCCATTATGGCTATGTGTGTGCGTCAGGCAAAAATGCCAAAGCGTACTTTTATGAGCGGTTTTATTGGCAGTGAAGGGAATCAAGAATGGCTTGATAACCTGCTCACAAGTAAGCAAAAATATATTGTCCAAATTCAGGAATTCGGGCCTGACATTCGCAGCTTACAGATCAAGATTGCGCATGCTGAAGTTGTGCATATGATCACGGTTACTGAGATTAAAGAAATTAATCGAATTATGTCGATGGGTGAAGTAGCCGCTGCACGTGCCAAGAAAGAAATGGTCGAAGCCAACTTGCGACTGGTGATTTCAATTGCCAAGAAATATGCCAACCGTGGTTTACAGTTCCTGGATCTTATTCAGGAAGGTAATATCGGCTTGATGAAGGCCGTGGATAAATTTGAATACCGCCGTGGGTATAAATTCTCAACCTATGCTACCTGGTGGATTCGTCAGGCGATTACCCGCGCGATTGCTGACCAGGCACGCACCATCCGTATCCCGGTACATATGATCGAAACGATTAATAAGCTGATCCGTACCAGTCGGCAGCTTGTTCAGGAAAT